>JAICLM010000017.1 GCA_025927435.1 Thermoleophilia bacterium
CGCTCGGAGCGCGCGAGCCTCTCGGCCTTTGCGCGGGCGGTGTCCAGTTGCGCGTGCGACGCCGAGACCTGGCTCCGGGCGGAGGCGATCTGCGCCTTCAGTGGGTCGGCCGAGAATGCGATTCCGTCGGCTCCGCCGCCCTGGGCGTAGAGGCTCGCAAGCCCCAGCACCTCGTTCACGTACCAGCTCGCGTGGTTGTAGCAGTACACCGCGCGGGCGATGTCGAACTGCCCTCCGCAGCCGACGAGGTACCGCGCAGCGCTGAAGATCGCGTCCGCGGGGCTGTTCGGATCGGCGCGGCCGTCTCCGTTCGCGTCGATTCCCCAGCGGGCCCACGTCGACGGCATGAACTGCATCCAGCCCACGGCTCCCGCCGAGCTCGGGCCGAGATTCGTGCCGAAGTTGGTCTCGACCTTGTTGATCGCGCCGAGCACCTCCCACGGGATGCCGTACGCGTTCCCGGCCGCCTCCCAGATGGGGCGGAGGGCGGCGAAGGAGTGCTCGCCGGCCGGCGTCGACTGCGTGCTCGTGAACGTGAACACCCCGCCGCTGGAGCTCGCCCGATGCGGCTGCGCGACACGGAACGTGTCCGCGCCCGCCGTGCCCGAGAGGGTAAGGGCGAGCACGAGGGCTACCCCGGGGAGGAAGAGAAGACGTCTCACGGCTACTGCTGGCCGGCGACCCGGAGCCTCGGCAGCTCCGTAACCTCGTCGGCCGCTTCGTCCGCGGTCGACTCCGGCTCCGCAGCCTCCTCGGCCGATTCCGGCTCGGCTCCGAGATCCGCGACCGTCTCGACGGCCTGCTGCTTGACGGCGCGGTCGAGCGCGATGAGGAAGTCGTGGCGATTCGAGGCGGCGTTGGCCGCGACCTCGCGATCGACCTTCTCTTCCAGCACGAGCTGGATCAGCGCCTTGCTGAAGGTCTGCATCTGGAAGAAGTCGCCTTCTGCGATCGCCTCGGTGATCTCGTCGGGCTTGTTGTCGCGGATCAGGTCGGCGATCCGGGCGTTCCCGATCATGATCTCGACGGCCGGAATGCGTCCGCCGCCGATGCGCGGGAGCAGCCGCTGGCTGATCACGCCGCGGAGGACGCCGGCGAGGATGGACCGGATCAGGGGCTGCTTGACGGCGGGGAAGAACTCCACCATCCGCCCGATCGTCTCGGAGGCATCGACCGTGTGCATCGTCGAAAGGACGAGGTGGCCCGACTCTGCCGCGGCGAGGGCGGTCTCGGCGGTCTCGGCGTCGCGGAGCTCGCCGATGAGGATCACGTCCGGATCCTGGCGGAGTCCTCGCCTCAGTGCCTGCGCGAAAGACGCAGTGTCGAGCCCGACTTCACGCTGGTTGACGATGCAGCCGTGGTCGCTGTGCACGATCTCGATCGGATCCTCGATCGTGACGATGTGCTGCCGGCGGGAGCGGTTCATGTGGTCGATGATCGCCGCGAGCGTCGTCGTCTTTCCGGAGCCCGTGGCACCGGTGACGAGGACGAGTCCGCGGTGCTCCTCGGCCAGGCGCCTGACGCCGGCCGGCAGCGAAAGATCCCCGAAGTCCGGGACCTCGCGCGGAATCACGCGGAAGGCGATCGAGATGGAGCCGCGCTGCCGGAAGCCGTTGACGCGGAACCGCGGCAACCCCTCCGGCGCATAGGCGCTGTCGAGCTCGCCCGTCTCGAGGAACGTCTGCAGCCGCTTCGGCGTCTCCGCGCAGACCTGCTCGAGTGCGAGCTCGAGGTCCCGCTCGGTGAGCTGGGCCTCGCCCTCGAGCTCGCCGAGACTGCCGTCGCGGCGGACGATCGGAGGACGCTCCACCTTGAGGTGGATGTCACTGGCGCCAAGCTCGACGGCGCGGCGGAGCACGAGTTCGAGATCCATCGGCAGCCTCTCCAATCGGCGTGCTACGGCACCGGCTTTAGCCCGTATCCCCCGGACGAGGGGACGCGGTTCATCCGGTCGGGCGCTGGGACGAGACGATCGGGGCCTGGCAGCGCCAGAACTGGCGGTCGGGGCGCGCCGAGACGAGTACGCACGACTTGTTCGTGAGGTCCGGGAAGCCGTCGAGGCGTCCCTTCGAGCAGGTCTGCAACGTCGCGTCCTGCGTGCCGTTGACCACGGCGGGGCTGCAGGTGCTGAGCAGGCCGGCGTCCCGCAGGATGCGACCGTCCCGGATGGCAGCCATCAGCCCGATTGCGAGGGCTCCCACGATCAGGATCTTCAGCAGCATCTTCTCTCCTGTTTCGTCCGCACGACTGAGTCGGCACGGCACACGCCTTCGCCGATCCCTCCTTCGGACGAACTAGCGCGCGATCAGAGCCTCGAGCTCCCGCTCGAGCTCGGCGAGCTCGTTGCCGTGTCGCCCCAGGCCGCCGCCGAGCTGGTCGAGTGTCTGCTCGAAGCGCTCCCGCTCCGCGGCGACGAGCTCCAGGAGGCCGTCCCGTTCGGCCTCGAGCTCCTGGATCCGCTGACCGAGCTGCTCCGCGTTCCGGTGGGCTGCATCGGCTTCGCGCGAGAGCTGCGTCGCGAGGTTCGCAAGTGCCCGGCGGTGCTCCTCGAGCTCGAAGGCGGTCGCCGCCAGCTCGGCCTCGAGCTCGGCGATGACGTGCTTCTTGCGGCGCCAGCGCGACGGCTGCGAGGCCGTGGCCGAATCCGACGCCTCCTCGCTCGGTGTGATTCCAAATGGTGCCTCCTCGGTGCGGCCGGCGAGAATCGCCACCGCACCGACGAAGGCGGCGAGGCCGATGCCCGCGGCGTAGAGCACGCCCGGAAGGCCGCGCACGATCAGGAAGGCGGCCGCGGCAACCGCGGCGCCCACGCCGGCAGTGCCCGCGGCTGCGAGCGTCCGTGCCGGCGGGATTCTCACTGCAGATGACCGCCCTGGATGATCGCGGCGAGCTCCTGCGTCTTCGCCAGGGCCCGCTCGAGGCGGTTGTTGCGGTCGGCCAGGTCGTGCCGGAGGCGGTCGACGGCCTCCTGGTCGCGGAGCCGCTCGAGGCGAACCCGCTGGAGCTCGGTCTCGAGCTCCTGCACGCGCTGCTCGCGCGCACCCATCTCGCCGCCGAGCTCCTGCAGCTTGTTCCGCAGGTCCTGCAAGCGCGTCGCCTCGGTGTCGAAGGCGGTGAGGACACGCTCGAGCGAGCGGCCCCAGACCGGTGCCGCGGCGGCCGCGCCGTTCGTGATCTGGTCGCTGCCCGGGGCGACGGCCGCCATGGAGGCGGCGTCGAGCAGCGAGGCCAGGGTGGAGGTCTTGACGACGCCGATGTCGACGGCGCCGGAGAAGTGCTCGCGAATGCCCGCGATGCGCTCGGGAGTCGCGTCGGCGAGGACGACGCGGACGTTGCCGTCGCCGCAGCGCACCGGAGCCGCTCCGATCCGGGCCAGCTCCTCGCCGCCGACGCGGGCGGCAGATTCGCTGTCGATCAGGAGTGGCTCGTCGTCGAGGTAAGGGAGCTCCCAGCTGTGCGCGGTCGCGATCGCCGTGCTGCGCTCGTCGCCCGGCTCGACACGCTGCTCGTCGTCGAACGTCGTCTCGTTCTCGGTCTCGAAGTAATAGTCGTCCACTGCAGACCTCCAGTTGGCTATCTCGGGAGTTATCGGCGTCCGTTGCGGCGTTCTTTAGGCGCCGAGAGCCCTAAACCTGCGCGAGATAGACGCAGACGTCGCCGCCGGGAAGCGTGCGGCCGCTGCGGACGACCTCGAAGAGGACCGGCTCGTCCCGGTCGGGCAGGTCGAGCTCGACCCTCTGGCCGGCCCGAGGCGGCACGCCCGTCTGGGGGACCAGCTCGTAGCCGTTCGGGCCGGGCACGAAGAGGGAGTAGTCGATCTCTTCGGTCTCGCTCTCGCTCTCGGCCTCACGGTCGGGCACGTCCTCGACGGCCTCGGGCTCCTCCTCCGGAGGGTCGTCCGCACCGGAAACGAGCTCGGCCGCGAGCTCGCGGATGGCGTCGAGCGCCTCGAGCAGTCGCTCGGAGTCGACCTGAAGTTGCGCCTCGCGGGCGTCGGAGGCGCTGGCGGCGGCCGCGAGCTGCTCGATCGACGAGCCGAGCTCCTCCTCGAGCATCGTGCGCTGCGCGAGGAGCGTCTCGCGCTCGGCGTGATGACGATCCTGTTCCTCGGCGAGCAGCTTCGACCGCTCCTCGGCCTCGGCCTGGGCCTCGGCGGCGACGACGCGGACCTGCTCGAGCTCGGCCACGACGCGGTCCCGCTCGGCCTCGAGCGCAATCTGCGACTCGCGCACCCGCTCGGCCTGCTGCAGCAGCTCCCGGGCGTCCGCGAGCTCCGCCGTCAGGGTGGCGCGTTCCTCGGCCAGAGCGCTCAGCTCGGCCTCCGAGCGCTCGTTCGTCTCGGCGAGATCTTCCCGGAGCCGCTGGACCTGGGCGCGAAGCTCGTCGCGCTCCTCGGCCGCGGGGCCGACCACCGCGAGCCGCTCGAGGACCCCGCCGAGCTCCTCCTGGAGCCGCTCGCTCTGCGCGGTGAGCTCGTCCCGCTCCTCGGCGTGCCGTTCCTGCTGCTCGGCCAGCCGGCGCTCGTTCTCGGCTGTCGACGCCTGCGACTCCGCAAGCGCCGCGCGGAGCCCGTCGAGCTGCTCCTCGTGCGCGCTCCGGGTTTCGGCGAGCGTGGACTCGAGCGCTTCGATCTCCGTGCGAAGCCTGTCGCGCTCGTCGGCGGCGTGACCTGCGGCAGTGAGCCGCTCGAGCGCGTCCTCGAGCTCTTGCCGGATCTCGTCGCGCTGGGCGGCGAGCTCGTCGCGCTCGCCGGCGTGCTGCTCCCGCTCCTCGGCGAGCCGGCGCTCGTGCTCCGCGGCCGAGGACTGCGCCTCGGCGAGGGCGGTGTGGAGGCGCTCGAGCTCTTGCCGGATCTCGTCGCGCTCGCCGGCGTGCCGCTCCTGTTCCTCGGCGAGCCGGCGCTCGTGCTCCGCGGCCGAGGACTGCGCCTCGGCGAGGGCGGTGTGGAGGCGCTCGAGCTCGGCGGCGACCTCGTCGCGCTCCTCCTGCAGCCGAGCGAGCTCCTGTTCGCGCTCGTCCGACGACTCGGAAAGGGCATTCTGCAAACGCTCGATCTCGGTCGTCGCGCGCTCGTGCTCCTCCTGCAGCCGACCGAGGTTCTGCTCGTGCGTCGTCTGCGCCTCGGCGAGAGCTGCCTCGAGCCTCTCGACGTCGGCCAGGAGCCTTTCCTGCTCGGCAGTCGAGGCCTGAAGCCGCTCGAGCTCGGCGCTGGTGTGCTCGTGCTCGTCGCGCAGCGCGGCCAGCTTCTGCTCGTGTGCGGCCCGCGTCTCTGCGAGGGCGCTCTCGAGCTTGTCGACGTCGGCCAGCAGTCGCTCCTGCTCGACCGCGGCTGCCTGCGCCTCGGCGAGGGCGGCTTGGAGACGCTCGATCTCCCCGCGCAGCTGCTCCAGCTCGGCGGGATCGGCCTCGACGGCCGGAGTCTCCGCGATTGCCTCGGGCGCGTCCTCCTGAAGCTCCTCCTGGAGCTCCGGCTCGGTCTCGGGCTCCTCGAGCTCCACGACTTCCTCGGGCTCCGCGATCTCGTCCGGCTCGGCCTCTGCCGGGGCTGCCTCGAGCTCGGGCTGCCTCTCCTCGACGGGATCGGCTTCGAGCTCGGGCTGCTCCTCGACGGCTTCGGCCTCGGCCGGTTCCTCGGGCGGCTCGACGCTCGGCCGCTCCGGCGGCGCGACGGCCGTCGGCGCCAGCCGGAGCTTCGGCAGACGGGCGGGGCCCGTCTCCTCCTGGTCAGTCACGTCCTCGACCGGCGGGGCACCGAGCGCGAACCCGTACTCGGTGCGGAGGGCGCCGCCGCTCTGCATCGCCAGCGCGTGCGCGACCGCGGCGCCCGACGCGAATCCGAGTTCCACGATGATCTGGCCCAGCGGCCGCTTCGACTGCTGCTGCACCTCGAGCACGGTCGCGAGCTGTTCCTCGCTGATCAGCCCGAGCTCGGTCATCAGCTCGCCGAGCTGGCGCTGCGGCATGCGCTCTCTTTCGGAAGAGGCGCTCATGCCCGATTCCCGACCGGCCGCAGTGAAGTCACGCGGCTTGTATCGGCGCCAGAAGCATCGAACTTGAATGCAGCGGTCCCCGAGCAAAAACGCCTGTTCGAGGGATGGCCGGCGACGGTCGGCCGGCCGACGATCTGGCCAGGACAACTGCGGCGTCCTATCAGTACCGCGAGTAAGGAGGAGCGCCGCATGTCCAGCACCATCGAGGAGACCTTCACCCCGAGGGACAGCCTGCTCGAGGTCGAGTACGACGTGACCCGCCGCGAGGCCGAGCGCCGTGAGCTCGCCCGCGACGTGGAAGCGCAACACGAGCGGCTGCACACCCTGCGAGCGACCGTGCTCGAAGAGCTCACGAAGCAGCGCCGCGTCGCGATGCCGCGGTGGCCCAGCGGGCCGAAGGTCGTCGCGTCACTGGTCGACGAGGACGACTGGTGGTCGAAGATGCTCGGGAGGAAGAAGGCGGCCTAGCCGCGCCCCGCGGTGGGGGAGCCAGGGACGCCTGGTTCCCCCGGCGCGTCCCAGCGTCCGGGTCAGGGTTTCCCGGGCGTTGTCGTTGTCGTCGGCGTCGTAGTAGTCGTTGTTGTCGTCGTCGTGGTCGTCGTCGGCGGAGGCGGCGGCTTCGGCTTCCTGGTGGTCGTGGTCGGGGACGGTGGAGGCGCCGTCGTTGTCTGCCGCGTCGTGACCTGCGTCGTCGTGTGCACGGTCGTCGTCTTGCGGGTGGTGGTCTTCTCGGAGGTGGTCTTCTTGTCCTTGTGCCTCTTGTTCTGGTGCTTCTCCTTGTGCTTGCAGCCGTCCTGTTTCTTGGCGTCGTGCCACGTGCGCGCAAACTGGTAGCGCCCGCACCACCGCTTGTACGGCGGAGTACCGGCGCTGGAGAACTGCTCGACCGGCCGGCCCTGTAGCGCACCTGTCATGTAGGTGTGCCAGATCTCCGCCGGGAGTGTGCCGCCGGTGACGCCGGCGATCCCGTGCACGCCGCGCATCGGCCGCTCGCCGGTCGGGTATCCGACCCAGGTGACGGTGGTGAGCTGCGGCACCCAGCCGGCGAACCACGCGTCCGCGAAGCTGTCCGTCGTGCCCGTCTTCCCGGCGGCGGGCCGGCCGGCCAGCGCCGCGGCGGTGCCCGTCCCGGAATTGACGTTCGCCTCGAGAACCTTGGTGACCGCGGCGGCGACGTCGGAGTCGACGATCTGCTTCCCCTTCGGCCTGGACGCGTTCTCGCTGTGGCCGTCGGGGAAGACGACCTTGGTGAGGATCGTCGGGTCGTGCCAGACGCCTCCGTCCGCGAGCGTCGCGTAAGCGGTCGCGAGGTCGAGCGGGCTCACGGCATTCACGCCGAGGACGATCGAGGGGACGGGCTTGAGCGGCGACTGGATCCCCATCCGGTGCGCGAGGTTGGCGATCGGCTTCGGCCCGAGGTCGAGCGTGAGGCGCGCGAACACGGTGTTGTCCGAGGCGAGCGTGGCCTGCGTGAGCGGGATCCGGCCCGAGTACGTGTGCTCGAACGTCTCGACATGCCAGTTGTCGGGGCCCTCGAACGGCGCGGACAGGTACCTCGTCGAGTACGGGTTGATCTTGCGCTGCACGGCCTCCGTCAGAGCGAACATCTTGAACGTCGAGCCCGCCTGCCGGTGGCCGTTCACGGGGAGGTCGAAGGCGATGCGCTTCCCCTTCTGCGCGATCGCCATCGCCCGGATCTGGCCCGTCTTGGGGTCGATCGAGACGACTGAGCCGGCGGGATCGCCCTTGCGGCCCAGCGTGCCGAGGATCGCGTGCGTCGCCTGGGTCTGCATTTTCGCGTCGAGTGTCGTGAAGATCCGCAGGCCGCCGCGACGCACCCGCTCGGCGCCGTACTCGTCCACGAGCTGGTTCGTGATGTAGTCGGTCAGGTACGACTCGCCGGCGAGCCCGGGCGTCCGTTGTGGATTCAGGCCGAGCCCTGCGTGAATCGCTCGTCGATAGCGGCCACGTGTGATGTCGCCTGCCTGGAGCATCGCGCGGAGGACCTCGGCCCGCCGGGCCTTCGCGGCGTCGGGGCGGTTGAGCGGGTCGTACGCCGACGGCGCCTGTGGCAGGCCCGCGAGAAGCGCGGCCTGCTCGAGCGTGAGATCTTTCGCGTGCACGCCGAAGTACGTGTGGGCAGCGGCCTCGATTCCGTACGCCTGCTGCCCGAAGTAGATGTCGTTGAGGTATGTGGTGAGGACGCGGTCCTTGCTCCATTGCTTGTCGAGCTGGACCGCGAGGCAGCCCTCCGTAAGCTTGCGGCTGATCGACTGCTGCGGGGTGAGGTAGAGGTTCCGGATCAGCTGCTGCTCGATCGTCGACCCGCCCTGGGCGATCCCGCCCGCCGAGACGTTGCTCTTGAGCGCCCGGACGATCCCGATGTAGTCGATCCCGTTGGTCTCGTAGAAGCGCCGGTCCTCCGTGTCCACGATCGCCTTGCGCATCACCGGGCTGATCCGGTGCAGCGAGACCGGCTGGCGCATCCCGCTCGCGCCGAGCAGGCCGAGCCGCGTGCCGTCGCTGGACACGAGGATGCTCGCCCGAGCCGCCCCGTGCGCCTCGAGGCCGTCGAGGCTGCACGAGTACCAGAAGAACGGCCCGGCGACGGCGCTGCCGACCGCGTAGGCGCCGATGAGCACGACGACGCAGGCAGCAGCGATCTGCAGCCCCCGCTTCCAGCGGATCCCCTCGTTTGCGCGCCGGCCATCTCCCATACGACGTTCTCTAAACGTCGCAAGCGATTTCTGGTTACGGCGTCAGTGCCCGAGGAGGCGTGCGAGCAGGCTCCGCTTCGGCAACTCGGGCTCCGGCGCGGGCTCCGGCGGCGGTTCCGGCAGCTCGTCCTCCGGGGGCAGCATCGAGCGTGGCACCGCGCCGCGCTCACGCTGGGCCTGGATCGCGGCGTTCATCTCGTCGCGCTGCGACTCGTCGTCCACGGCACTCAGGTACGCCGCAGAGGACGAGCCTCCTTTCGTACGCTCGCGGCGGATGTGCTTCGACCTCGACTCAGAGCCGCCGGTCCCCCGCATCTCGGGCGCCGCCGTCTCCCACGACGACCTCGTCCTCGAGGCCGAGGACGGCAACAGGTTCGCGGCGTTCCGGGCGGTTCCCGACGGAGAGGTCTCGACCGGCGTGGTGATCCTGCCGGACGTGCGGGGTCTCTACCGCTTCTACGAGGAGCTCGCCCTCCGCTTCGCCGAGCGCGGCCACGCGGCGATCGCGTTCGACTACTTCGGACGCACCGCCGGAATCGACAAGCGGCCGGACGACTGGGACTACATGCCGCTCGTGCAGCAGCTGACGCACGAGCAGGTGCAGGCCGACGTGGGCGCCTGCGTCCGCGATTTGCAGGATCTCGGCTGCAGCGCGATCTTCACGGTCGGGTTCTGCTACGGAGGGAGCGGCTCGTGGGCCGCGGCGGCCTGGAGCCACGATCTCGCGGGCGCCGTCGGCTTCTACGGCCGGCCGAGCCGGATGATCGAGCTCGTGCCGCGGCTCGCGGCGCCGATCCTGGCGTTGCAGGGTGGAGCCGACCAGGCGATCTCTCACGAGGACAACCTCGAGTTCGAGCAGGCGCTGCGCACGATGGGAAAGGACTACGAGCTGATCGAGTTCGAGGGCGCGCCGCACAGCTTCTTCGACCGCAAGCAGGAGGAGTTCCAGGAGGCGTCCGACGACGCGTGGCGGCGCACGCTCGCGTTCATCGAAGCCAACTCGTAGCGGTCAGCCCAGCACGGCCGGAGCGGTCGCAGCCCGACAGGATTTCCGCCGCGGCGTTTCCCGTTCGACCCTGCGGACCACAACCTCGGAGAGCGATTCGAGAGGAGTCATCCATGGGCGAGCTCGTCGCCGACTATTTCCTGAAGCGCCTGCGCGAATGGGGCGTCCACCGCATCTACGGCTACCCCGGCGACGGGATCAACGCGTTCCTCGGCGCGCTCGACCGGGCGGACGGCGACCCTGACTTCATCCAGGCCCGCCACGAGGAGATGGCCGCCTTCATGGCGTGCGGTCACGCGAAGTTCGCCGGCCCCGACACGCTCGGCGTCTGCATGGCGACCTCGGGCCCCGGCGCCGTCCACCTCCTCAACGGCCTCTACGACGCGAAGCTCGACCACGTCCCGGTCGTCGCGCTCGTCGGCCAGCAGAAGCGCAGCTCGCTCGGCTCGCACTACCAGCAGGAGATCGACCTCCCGGTCCTGTTCAGGGACGTCTCCGAGTACGTCCAGTACTGCATGGTCCCCGAGCAGGCGCGCCACCTCGTCGACCGCGCGTGCCGGATTGCGCTCGATCACCGCGGCGTCTGCACGATCATCGTCCCGAACGACGTTGCCGAGCTCGACGCTGTCGAGTCGCCGCCGCGCATGCACGGCTCCGTCTACTCGAGCATCGGCTACAAGCGGCCGCGCATCCTGCCGCAGCAGTCCGACATCGAGCACGCCGCGGAGATCCTCAATGACGGCGAGAAGGTCGCGATGCTCGTCGGCCAGGGCGCCCGCGGCGCCGCAGAGGAACTCGAGCGCGTCGCCGACCTGCTCGGCGCAGGCGTCGCCAAGGCGCTGCTCGGCAAGGACGTGCTCGCCGACGACCTCCCCTACGTGACCGGAGCGATCGGCCTGCTGGGAACGATCCCGAGCTACGACATGATGGAGAACTGCGACACGCTGCTCATGGTCGGCACGAGCTTCCCGTACGCGGAGTTCCTGCCGAAGGAGGGCCAGGCGCGCTGCGTCGAGATCGACATCAAGGCCGACATGATCGGCATCCGCTACCCCGTCGACGCCCAGCTGATCGGCGACGCGAAGGAGACCCTCAAGGCGCTCGAGCCGCACCTCGTGCGTAAGGAGGACCGCGGCTGGCGCGAGCAGATCGAGGCGAAGGTGCGCGACTGGTGGGACATCGTCGAGCGGCGCTCGATGATGGATGCCGACCCGATGAACCCGCAGCGGGTCGTGCACGAGCTCTCGCAGGTGCTGCCGGAGGACGCGATCATCACCGCCGACTCGGGCTCGTCCACGAACTGGTTCGCCCGCCAGCTGAAGCTGCGCAAGGGCAACCTCGCCTCGCTCTCCGGCACGCTCGCGACGATGGTCCCCGGCGTCCCGTACGCCATCGCCGCGAAGTTCGCGCATCCGAACCGGCCCGTCATCTGCCTCGTCGGTGACGGCGCCTTCCAGATGCTCGGCATGAACGAGATGCTGACCGTGAAGCGCTACCACGAGCGCTGGCCCGACAAGCGGCTCATCTTCTGCGTCTTCAACAACCAGGATCTGAACCAGGTGACCTGGGAGCAGCGCGTCATGGAGGGCGACCCGAAGTTCATGGGCACGCAGTGGCTGCCGAACTTCGACTACGCCGGCTACGCGGAGCTCTGCGGCCTGAAGGGGATCTTCTGCGACGACGGCGACAGCGTCCGCGCCGCGTGGGAGGAGGCGCTCGCCGCCGACCGCCCGGTCGTGCTCGAGGTCAAGACCGATCCCGAGATCCCGCCCCTGCCGCCGCACATTCGCGAGGAGCAGGCCAAGAAGATGGCGCAGGCGATGGTCAAGGGAGATCCCGAGCGGATGGGCGTGATGGAGAAGTCGCTCCGCGGCAAGCTCGTGGAGTTCACCGAGCATCTCAAGTCGTAGTGGTCGCCGCGACCGTCGAACGGCTCGACGTCCACGCCTACACGATTCCGACCGACCAGCCGGAGTCGGACGGGACGCTCGAGTGGGACTCGACGACGATCGTCGTCGTGGAGGCCCACGCCGGCGGCAAGGCGGGGCTCGGCTACACGTACTGCGACGGGGCCGCCGCGGAGGTCGTCTCCTCACAGCTCGCCGGGGTCGTCGAGGGTGCGGACGCGATGGACGTGCGCGCTGCGTGGCTGCGCATGGGCGCCCAGCTGCGCAACGCCGGCCGCCCCGGGATCGGCTTCTGTGCGGTGTCCGCGGTCGACCAGGCGCTCTGGGACTTGAAGGCGCGCCTGCTCGACATCCCGCTGGTCGTCCTGCTCGGCGCCGCGCACGACGACGTCCCGATCTACGGCAGCGGTGGCTTCTGCTCGTATACCGACGAGCGGCTCTGCGAGCAGCTCGGCGGCTGGGCCGAGGCCGGGATCCCGCGCGTGAAGATGAAGGTCGGGCGCGAGCCGGAGCGCGATCCCGCCCGGCTCGACGCCGCCCGCGAGGCGATCGGCGACCACGTCGAGCTCTACGTCGACGCGAACGGCGCCTTCGCGCCCAAGGAGGCGCTGGCCTGGGCCGAGCGCTACGCGGAGTCCTGGAACGTGACCTGGTTCGAGGAGCCGGTCTCTTCGGCGGATCAGGAGGGCCTACGGCTGCTGCGGAACAAGGCGCCGGCGGGGCTCGAGATCGCGGCCGGTGAGTACGCCTACGTCCCGGCCGACTTCCGGCACATCGTGGACTGCGTCGACTGCCTGCAAGCCGACGTCACGCGCTGCGGCGGGATCACGGGCCTCCTCTCCGCTTCCGGCCTCGCGAACGCGCACTCGATCGACCTCTCGGCCCACTGCGCACCCGCGATCTCGACGCACGTCTTCTGCGCGGTCGAGCGTCGCCGCCACCTCGAGTACTTCCACGACCACGTGCGGGTCGAGGGGATGCTCTTCGACGGCGTCCCTGAGCCGGAGGGCGGTGTGCTCCGCCCCGACCGCTCGCGGCCGGGCAACGGGCTCGAGCTCAAGCGCGCGGAGGCGGAGAGGCTCGCCGCCTGAGCGCGGTCGGCGTTTTCGTTCCGGGCGACGGAGAGAAAAGCACCACGATGAAACTTGCGCGACTACTGGCGAACATCCGCGAGGGGCGGATGCAGAAGCTCTTCGCCGCGACCATCGCGGCCAGCGTCCCGCCGCTCGCCTTCGAGATCTACTACGAGCACTACAAAGGCTCGTTCGGCGACAAGTGGATGTGGACGCCGCTCCTGCTCACCCCGCCGCTCACCGCGGCAGGCATCGCCGGCGTCTTCTCCGAGAGGGCCGCTCGCACGTGGCTGCCTGCGCTATCCGCGCTCTACGCCCTCGACGGCGCGATCGGCGTGATCACGCACATCCGCGGTGTCCAGAAGCGACCCGGCGGCTTCGAGGAGCCGACGTACAACCTCGCGATGGGCCCGCCGCTGTTCGCGCCGGGCTCGCTCTGCCTCGTCGGCATGCTCGGCCTGCTCGCCGCGGTCGTCAAGCGGGAGAAGTAGGGCCGCCGCGGTGCCGTACGACTTCGCCGAGGCGCATCACCTCCCGAATCGCCGCCTACCCGAGCAGGCGCACGCCGACCCGTACGACCTGCCCCGCCAGCGCCGAGGGGTGACGCCGCAGATGCACGGGCGCTATCCCGACTACGACGTCCTCGAGCAGGCCGATCACTGGGACGAGGTCACGCGCCGCGTCGTGCTCGAGCGCGTCGGGAGCGTCCCGGAGATCCGCTTCTTCGCAATGGAGGAGGTCGAGACGCTGACCGCTTTCGCCGACATCGTCCTCGCGCAGGACTCCGAGCCCCGCATCCCCGTCCTGGCCTACGTCGACCAGAAGCTCTTCAACGGCGAGCGCGACGGCTACCGCTACTTCGACATGCCCGACGACGACGAGACGTGGCGACGCGTCGCGCGCGGCCTCGACGAGGAGGCGCGACGGCGCGGTCACGACCGCTTCGCGCTCCTCCCGGTCGACCGGCAGCTCGAGGTGTGCCACGGCTTTGCGACCGGCAAGCTGCACAAGGGCGCCTGGGACACGCTCAACGTCTCGCGGGCGTGGAGCGTCGTGATGCGTTACCTCCTGCAGTCCTTCTACTCGCACCCGTGGGCATGGAACGAGATCGGCTTCGGAGGCCCGGCCTACCCGCGCGGCTACTCCCGCTTCGGCAGCCCGCACCTGCAAAGCGCCGAGCGCGAGACGTGGGAGGGGAAGGAGGCATTCGAGATCGATCCCGTCGAGGACACGCAGCAGCGGGGACTGGAATGAGGCTTCCGAAGAGCATCGTCAAGGGCTCGGTGCTGATGCCGAAGGACAACGACTCGCCCTTCCTGCTCGACATGCACAAGCGAGGGCTGCAGAACCTCGACCGGATGGCCCGATACCCGCTCTCGGCGCCGGTCGACCTCGTCGTGGTCGGCGCGGGGGCCGGCGGCGTCACGCTCGCGCAGCGGCTCGCGCGCGCCGGCTGGCGGGTGGTGATCCTCGAGAAGGGCCCGTTCTGGGATCCCGATCGCGACTGGGTGAGCGACGAGAAGGGCGCCGCGGGCATTTACTGGACGGACCCGAGGATCATCTCCGGCAACGACCCGATCGAGATGGGGAAGAACAATTCCGGCGTCGGCGTGGGCGGCTCGATGACGCACTTCGCGGGCTACGTCCCGCGCTTCCATCCCTCCGACTTCGAGGTGCGCACGCGCGACGGCGTCGGCGTCGACTGGCCGATCTCGTACTGGGATCTCAAGGACTCCTTCGAGCGCGTCGAGCTGGAGCTGCCGGTCGCCGGCCAGGACTGGCCGTGGGGAGACCCGCACAGCTACCCGCACGGCCCGCACCCGGTTGCCGGCGCCGCGAGCGTCGCGTGGCAGGGCGCGCTCGGCTGCGGGATCGAGATGCGGGTCGGCCCGGTCGCGATCACCAACGGCGTCTTCGGCCGACGGCCGCACTGCATCTACCGGGGCTTCTGCCTGCAGGGCTGCAAGGTGAACGCGAAGGCGAGCCCGCTGATCACTCATCTTCCGGACGCGATCGAGTACGGCGTCGAGGTCCGCGCCGACTGCATGGCGACGCGCGTCGAGGTCGACGAGTCGAGCGGCCGGTGCACGGGCGTGACCTATGTCGACGGCGACAACATCGAGCGCTTTCAGCCGGCCGACGCGGTCGCAGTGTGCGGCTACGCCATCGAGACCCCGCGGCTCCTCCTCAACTCGCAGAGCCGCCGCTTCCCGCACGGCCTCGCGAACGGCTCAGACCAGGTCGGGCGCTACGTGATGGTGCAGGGCGCGACGCAGATCGCCGCCCGCTTCCCGTACGAGCTGCGGATGTACAAGGCCCCGCCGCCGGAGATCTCATCCGAGCAGTTCTACGAGACGGACCAGTCGCGGGGCTTCGCGCGCGGCTTCTCGATCCAGACCGTCGGCCCGCTACCGATCGACTGGGCCCAGCACGTGCTCGCCGACGGCCACTGGGGCCAGGCGATGCGCGAGTACATGCGCGACTACAACCACTGGACGCTGCTCGGCCTCCTCTGCGAGTTCCTGCCGCTGCCCGAGAACCGCGTCACGCTCGCGTCCGAGACCGACCGGTACGGGATGCCGGTCGCGAACTTCTCCTACTCGCTTTGCGAGAACGACAGGAGGAACGTCGAGTACGGGACGAACGTGATCGAGGAGATCTGGGAGAGCGCGGGCGCGCAGGACACGCTGAAGATCGACCGCTACGCGCACCTCGTGGGCGGCTGCCGGATGGGGTTCACCCCGGAGGACAGCGTCGTCGACTCGAGTCACCGCGCGTGGGAATGCCCCAACTTGTTCGTGTGCGACGGCAGCGTCTTCCCGACGGAGGGCGCGGCGAACCCGGCGCTCGTGATCATGGCGCTCGCCGACCGCCTGGCCGGCCTGCTGAAGACCAAGCGCGTCTCCGCACCGCCGGCGGCGCGCAAGAAGGAGCCCGCATCCCTCCGACGCTGAGCAACCCGCGGGACCTTTTCCTCCAGCTCCTCGGCGAGCTGCTCTGGGTCGAGCGTACGCTCTCGTTCGAGGTGCTCCCGAAGCTGCAGGGCGAGATCGAGAGCGAGGCACTCGCCTCGGCGGTCGCCGAGCATCTCGAGCAGACCAAGGAGCACGCGACTCGCCTCGAGCAGGTCTTTCGGGCCGTCGATGCCGAGCCGAGCTCCAACCTCAATTCGCCGGTCGAGAAGCTCGCGCAGCATCACGACGAGCTCTCGGAGAGCTTCGTGGACAATCGCCTCGCCGACGTCTTCCACGCGGCCGCCGCCGCCGCGACGGAGCACCACGAGATCGCGTCGTACGACGCGATCCTCACGCTTGGGCAATCCGTTGGCCTCTCCGCTGAGGCGCGAGAGCTCCTCGAACGGAACCGCGGCGAAGAGGGCGAAGCGCTCGAGCGGCTCGAGGCAGAGCTCCAACGCCTCGCCGGCGACCTCCGAGAGTGACCCCCGCCGAGATCGACCGGCGTTCCCTCGCCGCGGATCTGCGGGGCGCGATCGAGGGAGACGTCCGTTTCGACACCGCGAGCCGTGCGCTGTACGCGACCGACGCCTCCAACTACCGCCAGCCACCGATCGGCGTGGTCCTTCCGCGGACGCTGGAGGACATCGTCGCGGTGCACCGCGTCTGCCGCGAGCACGGCGCGCCGCTCACGCCGCGCGGCTGCGGCACGAGTCTCTCCGGCGAGACGGTCAACGCGACGGTCATCCTCGACTGCTCGAAGTACCTGACGGGGATCGGAGAGGTCGATGCGGAGCGGCGCCTCGTCTCCGTCGAGCCGGGCGCGATCAACGAGCAGGTGAACAGGAAGGCCGGCCGGCACGGACTCGTCTTCGGGCCTGACCCGTCGACGCACGCCTACTGCACGATCGGCGGCAACGTCGGCAACAACTCGTGCGGCGCCCACTCCGTGCAGGCGATGTTCCTCGGGGAAGGCGGGCGGACGTCGGACAACGTCCATTCGCTCGAGATCCTGACCTACGACGGCCTGCGCCTACGGGTCGGCGCGACCTCCGAGGCCGACCTTGAGCAGATCGTCGCGGCGGGCGGGCGGCGCGGCCAGATCTACGCCGCCCTGCGCGACCTCCGGGAACGGTACGCGGATCTGATCCGCGAGCGATTTCCGCCCATCCCGCGGCGCGTCTCCGGCTACAACCTCGACGACCTGCTGCCGGAGCGCGGCTTCAACGTCGCCCGGGCACTCGTCGGCACGGAAGGCACCTGCGTCACGGTCCTCGAGGCGACGCTGCAGCTGATTCCCGACCCGCCGGCGAAGTGCGGCGTCGTGCTCGGCTACGACGACATCGCCTCCGCCGGCGACCACGTCCAGGAGGCCTTGGCGCACCGGCCGCTCGCGGTCGAGGGCTTCGACGACCTGCTCGTCGAGTTCGAGCGAGAGGCGTCGCTCAACGTCGAGGCGCTCGACCGCCTCCCGGACGGCAGGGGCTGGATGTACGTCGAGCTCGGAGGAGAGACGGAGCAGGAGGCGGGTGAGCGGGCGCGAGCCCTCCTCGCAGAGCTTCGTCCCCGGGCTGTCGACGGCGAGCTCGTCGAGGGAGACGAGGCCCGGACGCAGCTCGCGCAGCTCCGGGAGGTCGGTCTCGCGATGGCGGCCTTTCCGCGGGGCGAGGACCACTGGGAGGGCTGGGAGGACTCGGCCGTGCCCCCGGAGCGCATCGGCGACTACCTCCGGGACCTGCGCGCGCTCGCAGAGCGTCACGGGTACTGGGGCACGTACTACGGCCATCTCGGCCAGGGCTGCATGCACGTTCGCTA
>JAICLM010000010.1 GCA_025927435.1 Thermoleophilia bacterium
GCCGCAGCGCGGGATGCGTGCGAGGCAGACCGTCTTGCCGAGGTCCATCAGCGCCTGTCCGGCGGCGGGGGAGAAGTCGTGGCCGGTCCGCTCCGAGACCCGGCGCACGTTGACGTCGACTGGGAGCACCGGCCGCCCGAACGCGAAGGACGCCACCGCGTCCGCGGTGTAGCGGCCGACTCCGGGTAAGTCGGTCAAGTCGTCCGGCCAGCCGTGAGCCGCGATCTGTTGCGCAGCGCGGTGGAGCGAGAGGGAGCGCCGGTTGTACCCGAGTCCCTGCCACTCGCGGATCACGTCGGCTGCCGGCGCCAAGGCAAGCGCCTCGACCGTCGGCCAGCGATCGAGCCAGCGCTGCCAGCGTGGCACGACACGCTCGACCTGCGTCTGCTGCGACATGACCTCGCTGACGAGGATCGCGTACGGGTCGCGCGTCCTCCGCCACGGGAGGTCGCGGCCATGCTCGGCGAACCAGGCCAGGAGCAGATCTTCCACGGCCCGAACCTACCGCGCAGGCATCATCCTGCGGATGCGCCGCCTCCTCGTCGTCGCCGGCGTCCTGATCCTCATCGTCGGTATCGCGGCGGCCTATTACGAGTCGACGAACCGGTACGGCGGCAGCGTCAGGGGCACGTCGACCGAGTTCGAACCGGCCCGGACCGTCGCTCCGCCGCACCCGAGCGAGACCTCGATCGTCTCGCCGATGTTCGGCGGTGTGCCGCAGCATCTCCACGTCGGCGTCGGGAAGCTCCGGCCGCCGTTCCGGCGGGACTGGGTCACCGGCGGCACGTCACTCATCGAGTTTCCGCCGGCGATCGCGTTCCACTACCTCTACTACGCGAGCCTCAACGGCAACCTGATCGCGGTGTCCACTCGGACCGGGCGTCGGCTGTGGACCGTTCACGTGGGACGTTGCGAGGCGGCCGGCCCTGCGGTGAACCGGCTGGGGCGCGGCTCGGTATTCGAGACGTTCCTCAACAAGGTGCCGTGCGGGAGAGGCTCCGCCCAGCAGGGGGACGGGAAGATCCTCGTCGTTGCAGCGGGTCCCTCACACAGCGTTCGCTGGAGCAGGAATCTCGGCGCGACCGAGACGTCGCCGACCATCGTCGACAACCGGGTCTACATCGGCGACTACAGCGGCGACGTCTACTGCCTGCGGGGCCTCAACGGCCACACGCTCTGGAGATTCCACGCAGGAGGCGACGTGAAGGGAGCGATCGCGTACGACCGCGGCCGCGTCTTCTTCGGCGCCTACGACGGCCGTCTCTACGCGCTGCGGGCGAGCGACGGCAAGCAGGTCTGGCGCGCGGAGTCGAACCGCGACTGGCTGGGCAATCACGGCCAGTTCTACTCGACGCCGTCCGTCGCGTACTCGCGGGTCTACCTCGGCTCGACCGACGGGCACGTCTACTCGTTCGGCGAGCAGAGCGGGAAGCTCCGCTGGTCGTACAAGACCGGCGGCTTCGTCTACGGCTCGCCGGCCGTCTGGCAGCACCGCGTCTTCGTCGGCTCCTACGACCGCACCTTCTACGCCTTCGACGCGGCGACGGGAGAGCTGCTCTGGACATTCCGCGCCAACGGGCCGATCTCGGGCTCGGCGACCGTCGTCGACGGCATCGTCTACTTCGCCACGCTCAAGCGGCGCACGTACGGTCTCGACGCGCTCACGGGGAAGCAGGTGTGGACGTATCCGGACGGGGCTTTCACCCCGATCGTGACCGACGGGCAGAGGCTCTATCTCGTCGGGTGGGGAAAGGTGTACGCGTTCAGCCCTCGTACCTAGTAGGTTGCACGGCCCGCGCTCGAGGTCATAGGTAGGCATGGAAGAGGCGATCGAGATCAACCTCGACGGCAAGGTCGTGGCGGTTCCGCGGGAGGTGGTGAGCGCGATCGCGGCAGCCGCGGCCGCCCGCGCCGGCGTCTCCGAGCGCCACCGCGACCTCTCGCTCCACCTCGGTCGCGCGCTCGAGTCGGGGCAGGTGACCCTCGGGCAGGGGGAGGTGCGCGCTCTGGTCGCCGTGCTCGAGGAGGAGCATCCCGACCGCTTCGGTGCCGCAGCCGCCGAGCTGCGACGCGCGGTCGCCTAGAGCTCCTCAGCGCTTACGGAGCAGCGCGACGCCGGTCGCGGCAGCGCCGACTCCAGCGGCGACGGAGCCCGCGAGCCGACGGTGCTTCGAGAGGCTCGTCTGGAAGCTGTGCTCGTGCGCCTCGTCGTCGAACGGCCCGTGCGCCCCACGATCCTCGTCACCGTCGACCGGGTGAAAGAGGTTGTCGTGATCCGGGCCGCCGTCGAGCGGCTCCTCGGTCATCTGCCCGCTGTATCCCGTTTTCGCGAGGTACCAGTCGAGGAACCACGGGGCGACACGCTCGCCCAGCACATTGAGCACCGTCGGCGCGCCGACGTAGATCTGCCGCCGCTTGTGGTAGGCGGCCCAGTGGATCGCGTCCGCCGCGACCTCCGGCTGGTAGATCGGCGGCACCGGTTGCGTCTGCTTCGGCAGCTTCGTCCGGCCCCACGTGAACTGGGTCGTGTTGACGCCGGGAAGGTGAACCATCGTCACGTGGATGTCCCAGCCGTGGTGCCTGATCTCGGTGATCACGGACTCGGTGAAGCCCTTGCAGGCGTGCTTCGCGCCGCAGTACGGAGCCTGGAGCGGGATGCCACGGAAAGCGAGCGCGGAGCCGACCTGCACGATCGTGCCGCGGTTGCGCTCGGCCATCCGCCTCAGTGCGGAGCGCGTGCCCCAGACCATGCCGTGGTACGTGACGTCCGTGGCGCGTCGGTATTCGTCCGGCTCGACGTCGAGGAACTCCGAGTAGATCGTGGCCATCGCGTCGTTGATCCAGATGTCGATCGGCCCCAGCTCGTCCTCGGCTCTCTGCGCGGCGGCCTCGACCTGGTCGGCGTCGGCCACGTCGGTGGGGAGGACGAGGGCCTCGCCGCCCAGCTCCTTGATCTCGGTTGCGACGCCCTCCAGCCCAGCCTCGCCGCGCGCGAGCAGTGCGATCTTCGCCCCGTCTTGCGCGAACCGGCGCGCGGTCGCGCGCCCGACTCCGCCGGAGGCCCCGGTGATGACGACGACATCGCCCATGCTCTATTCGATTCCGGCGCTCCCGAGATGCCAAACCTCGCTACCGATCCAGGATCTCGACGCTGTCGCCGTCGCTCAGCTCGTACCCACGCCCGACCTGCTGGCCCGGGAACCGAGCCGACCGCCCCCAGACCCGGGCGCCGGTGCACCGCTCACGCAGCTCGTGGTGGATCGTGTCGGCGACGTCGAGCACAGTGACGGGCGGTCGCAGCGCGACCGGATCTCCCCCGTCGCGCAGGTGGACGCGGACGAGTCCCGTCATGCCCCAAAGCTCCTCGCGAAGCCGGTCGAGACTCGCGTCGTCGAGCACCGACACGGGCACGACGGGCAGCTCCGGATGCTCGGGCGGCGGCGCCTCGTCGCACTTCGTGGCCGCCAGGAGCGCCGGTAGCTCGATCCCCGCCGCCGCCACCTCGTCCCTGATGAGCTCGAGCTCCGCGAGGGGGCGGTCGCAGGCGTGACAGAAGAGGATCGCATCTGCATTCCGGAGCACGCCGAGCAGCGCGCGGCCCCCGCCGCGATCGTCGGCGGCTCCCTCGATCAGGCCGGGGATCTCCACGAGCTGGACGAGGACACCGCCGAGCCGCGTCGTCGCGGCGACCGGCCGTGTGGTGGTGAACGCGTAGTCGCCCGTCTTGACCTGGATCGCCGACAACGCCTGCAGCAGCGAGGACTTGCCGGCGTTCGGCGGCCCCACGAGCGCGATCTGCGCCGCGCCCTCGCGCCGGACGGCGATCGAGTCGCGGTGCACGACCTTTTTCCGCGTCCGTGACGCCTCGAGCTCGCTCTCGACCCATTTCCGCAGGTCGGCATAGGGCCCGTTCCGGTAGCCGGGCAGGTCGGCAAGGATCGCACGGAGCTCGCGGATCCGCTCGGCACCGTCCTTGCCCACCAGACGGCGCTTGATCAGTTGTTGCTGGGTGCGATGTGGCATCGGCATCGCGACGTACACCTCCGTATGTCGGGGCGGGATCGCGTCGCGTCCCGCCGCTTCCCTAGGACGCTGGAGTGGGAAGCGGCGGACTAGCCGTTTTGGCGGAGAACCGTTGCGCGCCAGGACTCCATCGCGGGCAGAACCTTACACTCGCCGGATGCCGGTCAGAGTCCGTTTCGCCCCGAGCCCGACGGGGTCGCTCCATCTCGGTAACGCGCTGAGCGCGGTCGTGAACCGGCGGCTGGGCGACTGGATGCTGCTGCGGATCGACGACACCGATCCGGCGCGGAACCTGCCGGGCGGGGAGGAGGCGATCCTGCGGGATCTGGAGTGGCTCGGGATCGCGTGGAACGAGGGCCCGGTGCGGCAGAGTGAGCGCGCGGAGCGTCACCGCGAGATCGGGGCGCCGCTCGGCGATCGGTTCGAGGGCCTGACTCTGCTGCGCGAGGACGGCTCGCCGACGTATCACCTGGCCTCGGTCGTCGACGACATCGACTTCGGCATCACGCATGTGGTGCGCGGCAACGACCACCGTCCTAACGAGCCGCTGCACCGGCGGCTGTTCCAGGCGCTCGGCGCGACGCCGCCGGAGTTCGTCCACCACGGCCTGATCCTCGGGCCCGATGGGCGCAAGCTCGCGAAGCGCGCGCCGGGGGGGTCGGTTGCGTCGCTGCGGGACGAGGGGATTCCGGCCGAAGCCGTGCGCGCATACCTCGAGGAGCTGGGGCTGCCGCGCCACGACGTCCACCTCGACCTCACGCGGGTGCGCCGGCTTTCGACCGAGACCCTCGCGTCGCTGAGCGACGAGGAGCTCGCGGCGCGCGTCGGCGTTCCGGTGTCGGTGGCGCCGGTGTTGCGCGGGGCGCGGGATCTCGCCGAGGCTCGTGCCTATGCCGACCTCGTGCTCGAGCCCACCGCGGTCGAGGTCGACTCCCCGGAGACATTCGCGCGCTTCCGGGAGCTCGTCGAGGCGGGGCTGGAGCCGCGCGCCGTCGTGCGGGAGCTGAAGGCGGTCGGCGGTGACCTCAAGGCAGTTCGGCTCGCGCTCACCGGAAAGGATCGCGGCCCGGAACTCGCAGCCGTCATCGCCGCGCTCTCTCGCGACGAGCTGCTCTCTAGGCTGGAGAGATGAGGGTCTACAGCACGCTGTCGCGGCGGCTCGAGGAGTTGCCGGAGCCGCCCGGCCCGATCCGGATGTACTTCTGCGGCCCCACGGTCTACCAGCGGGCCCACATCGGCAACGCGCGGCCGTTCGTGCTCGGCATGTGGCTTCGGGCGTGGCTCCGCGAACGTGGGTACGAGGCGACGCTCGTCCACAACATCACCGACGTCAACGACAAGATCTACGACGCCGCGCCGGGCGCGAGTGCCGAGCTCGCCGCGCAGGCGACGGAGTGGTACCTGCAGGACACGTCCGACCTCGGGCTCGGCATGCCGGACGAGCTGCCGAAGGCGACGGACGCGATTCCCTCGATCGTCCGCTTCATCGGGCAGCTCGTCGACTCCGGTCACGCATACGCCGTGGAGGGTGACGTCTACTTCCGGGTCGCGAGTGACCCCGGCTACGGCCGGCTCTCGGGCCAGCGGCCCGACCAGGTCGAGGAGCAGGAGCCGAACCCGCTCAAGGAGGATCCGCGCGACTTCGCGCTCTGGAAGGCGAACAAGCCGGGCGAGGACACGGCCTGGGAGGCGCCCTGGGGGCGCGGCCGCCCGGGCTGGCACATCGAGTGCTCGGCGATGGCCGAAGATGCGTTCGGGCCGGTGTTCGAGATCCACGGCGGCGGGCTCGACCTCGTGTTCCCGCATCACGAGAACGAGGTTGCGCAGTCCCTCGCGCTCGGCCACGAGTTCGCACGCGTCTGGATGCACAACGGAATGGTCGGGGGGATGGGCGGCGACAAGATGTCGAAGTCGCTGGGCAACGATGTGTCGCTGCGCAACGTCCTCGACACCTGGGGCCGGGAGGTCGCCTTGATGTTCTTCCTCGGCGCGCACTGGCGGAAGCCGATCGAGTTCGGCGACGAGGTCCTCGTGCAGGCCAAGGCCCAGGTGGACACGTTCCGCAACTTCTTCCTCGACGAGCAGCCGGGAGACGAGGGAGGGGAAGAGGTTCTCGACGGCGAGCTCGCGGCCGTGCTCGACGACGACTTCAACACGCCCGAGGCGCTCGCGCTGTTCCACGCCTGGCGAGACCGGGAGGAGTGGGTGTCGCTGCGCTGGGGGCTCGGTCTCTTCGGCCTCGGCTCGCTCACGGAGGTCGAGCAGGCGCCGGCCGAGGTCGCCGAGCTTGCCGAGCAGCGACGCGAGGCGCGGGACGCCAGGGACTTCGCGGGCGCGGATCGCTTGCGCGACGAGATCGCGGCCGCGGGCTGGGAGGTGCGCGACGTGGCCGAGCCTCCCGGCTACCGGCTCGTCCGTCGCTCGTGACGCGGGACCTCGTCTACGGGCGTCGTCCCGTACGTGAGGTGCTGCGCGGGCCGCGCGAGGTGCTCGAGCTCTGGGCGAGCGAGCGAGCCGTGCGCGGCCAGGAGTGGCTCCGCGACGTCGAGCGGCCGCGGCTGCAGACGAAGCTCGAGCGTGACCTGACCGAGGTCGCGGGCACGCGAGACCACCAGGGAGTGGTCGCGTGGTGCGAGCCCTTCCGGTACGCGGACGCGTTCGAGCTCGCGGCAGGGCCGGCCCCGCTCCTCGCCTGCCTCGACCAGGTCAGCGACCCGCGGAATCTCGGTGCCGTGATCCGCAGCGCCGAGGGAGCCGGCGCAAGCGGCGTCGTGGTACCGGCCCACGGCTCGGCGAGGGTCACCGCGGCGGTCTGCCGCTCCTCGGCCGGAGCGGTCGAGCACCTCCCGGTCGCGGTCGTGCCGAATCTCGCCCGTTACCTCGCGGACATCAAGAGCGGCGATCTCTGGGTGGCGGGCGCCGTCGGCGAGTCCGGCACGCCGATGTGGGAGGCAGACCTGTCCGGCGGCATCGCCTTCGTCTTCGGGGCCGAGGGGAAGGGCCTGCGACCGCTCGTCCGGCGCACCTGCGACCTGCAGGTCTCGATCCCGCAGCTCGGGCAGGTCGAGTCCCTCAACGTGAGCGTCGCCGCCGCGCTCCTGCTCTACGAGGCTCGGAGGCAGCGCGACGTCTGAGCCGACCCTCTACCTCTTCGACGGCTTCAACCTGCTGCACGCGGGCGACTTCGGCTCGCCGGAGGAGTTGCGTGACCTGCTGGCGAGCTGGGTCGCGGCGCAGGGGGCGCGCGGCGTGCTCGTGTTCGACGGCGAGGGCACGAATGAACGCCACGGCCCGCTCGAGGTGCGCTGGGCGAAGGATGCGGACACCCTGCTCGAGCGGCTCGCGGCCGAGCATCGGAGCGGAGAGCAGGTCGCGATCGTCTCCTCGGACACCGCGGTCCGTGGCACGGCCGGCATCGAGGTGCGGAAGCTCGCGTCGCAGACCTTCCTCAACGAGCTCTCGCGGCCGAGCCAGCCGCCGCCCGCCCGTGGCGACCTGCGAGACCGTCTCGATCCGGACACGCTCGCCCAGCTCGAGCGGTTACGCCGCGGCGAAAGCTAGATCGCGCTAGCTTCCTGGGTCCAAGACAAGCTGGGTCCATAGCAATTGGACTTGTAAAACCTTGGACCACTTGCTATCTTCGCCTCGACCACAGGGTGAGACTTCACCCTCGGGATGCCGGGAGGCGCCATGGCTGCTCGTGCCGCGACAGCACGCTCGCCGCAGAAAGTCCAGCGAGAGCTCGAGGATCTCCAGCTCGTGATCAAGGCCCGCAACGGCGACACCGTCGCGATGGATGCGCTCATCCGGCGCTACACGGGGTTCGTCCGCCTCAAGGCGAGCTCGTACTTCCTCGCCGGCGGCGACAACGACGACCTCCTGCAGGAGGGGCTGATCGGCCTCTACAAGGCGGTGCGGGACTTCCGCGCCGACAAGGAGACCTCGTTCCGCAGCTTCGCCGAGCTCTGCGTCACGCGCCAGATCATCACGGCGATCAAGACCGCGACCCGCTTCAAGCACACGCCGCTCAACACGTACGTCTCGTTCAGCCACACACCGGCAGGACAGGACGGTGAGGGCGAGTGCACGCTCGGCGATGCGCTGCCGGGCCCGGCGGTGCACGAGCCGCCGCTCGTCGTGATCTCGACCGAGGAGCTGCAGAGCCTGGTCTTCAGTCTCGGCACGGGCCTGTCACCGCTCGAGTCGGACGCCCTGCGCCTCTACCTCGAGGGCTCGTCGTACGAAGACATGGCCGAGGAGCTCGGCTGCGACACGAAGACGATCGACAACGCGCTGCAGCGCGTCAAGCGCAAGATCCTCTCGCACCAGAAGGGCCGCGAAGTCCTCCAGTAGCGGTCGCTACGCTGGTCGCCGTGCCGGAGTAGCTCAGCTGGTAGAGCACCTGATTTGTAATCAGGCGGCCGTCGGTTCGAGTCCGACCTCCGGCTTCAAGCCTCGCCGCGTGCGGCCTCGACGAGCTTCGGCGGCGCGACCTCGGCGTAGGCGTCCTCGAGGATCCCGGCGATCTCGTCGCGGTCGAAGCCGCGGTCCAGTCGGACGCCGATCCAGCCGCGGTGCCCGACATACGCCGGGACGTAGAAGCGCTCGGGATCGGCCTCCACGAGCGCCGCCTGCATTCCCGCGGGCGCGGCGCAGATGAGGGCGAAGCGCCCGTCTCCGTGGTGGCTGTCCCAGACGGTCGCGAAGGAGCGCTTCCCGCGGATGAAGAACGTCGGCGCGCCGTGCGAGAGCCGTTCGCTCGTCTCCGGGAGCCCGAGGCAGACCCTGCGGACGGCTTCGAGGATCCGCGGCTTCGTCACGAACGGGATCTTGCACGACGTCCGGCCGTCTGGAGCAGCGCGGCGAGCACGCGCGGCAGCTCGTCCGCGATTCGCGCTTTGCGGACGTAGTCGTCGGCGCCGGCCTGCCGGATCTCGAGCACGCGCTCCTCGTAGTCGTGCCCGCTCACGGCGACGATCGGGAGATCCGGCGTCGCCTCGCGTAGGAGCCGCGTCGCCTCGACCCCGTCGAGGACGGGCATCTCGATGTCCATCACGACGGCATCGGGTTCGACCTCCTCCACGAGCTCGACCGCCCGACGTCCGTCGCGCGCGCGCCCGGCCAGAGCGAAGCGGTCGTCCTGCTCGAGCAGGAGCGCGATGGCGCCGAGGAACGACTCGTCGTCCTCGGCCACGAGGATCCGGAACGGCGGAGGCACCTGCAGGAGTCGCTACCCGCAGCGGCGCCCTCCTAAATCCCTTCGGCTAGGCGAGTGCTTGCTCGAGGTCGGCCCAGAGCGGTTCGGGATCCTCGAGCCCTGCGCTGAGTCGGAGCAGCCCCGGCGGGACTCGGTCTGCCTCCCAGCGGCTCCGGCTCTCGATCAGGCTCGTGACGCCGCCGAGCGAGCTCGCGTTGACGATCACCCGCGTCGACGTCTCGACCTTCCGCGCCGTCTCGGCATCGGCCACGTCGAAGGACAGCAGCCCGCCGAGGCCCGGGTAGCGGACGGTCTCGACCGCCGGGTGCGCCCGCAGCCGTCCGGCGAGGAAGGCGGCGGTCGCGGATTGCCGGCGCACCCGTACCTCGAGGGTCTTCAGCCCGCGGAGCAGGAGCCAGGCGGGATCCGGCGCGGCGACGATGCCGGTGCTGCCGCGGAAGGTCCGCAGCTTCTCGGCCGGGGCGTCGTCGCGGCAGACGACCGCGCCGAGCATCACGTCGTCGTGCCCCGAGAGGTACTTCGTCGCGCTGTGCAGGACGAAGTCCGCGCCACGCTCCAGCGGGCGGAGGTGGATTGGCGTTGCGACGGTCGCGTCCACGACCACCTGCGCCGGGTGAGCGGCTGCGGCATCCAGATCCGGCATCGTGAGGTACGGGTTGGAAGGCGCCTCGACCCAGACGAGCTGGACGTCTTCGGGCGGCGTGCCGGTCTGGTCGAACTCGACGACGCGGAGGCCCCAGCCCGAGAGGGCGGCGAAGGTCACGCCGGTGCCGTAGTACCCGCCGCGGGCGAGAGCGATCGTGTCGCCCGGCTCGAGCAGCGAAAGGACGAGCGCCGTCGTCGCGCCCGCGCCCGACGGGAAGAGGAGCGCGGTCCCGCCGTCCAGCTCGCCCAGGGCGGTCTCGGCCGCCGCGACCGTCGGGTTGCCGAAGCGGTGGTAGTAGAAGTCCCCGGGCTCGCCGTGTTCGTAGGGCCAGATCGTCGAGCGGTCGAGCGGCTCCATCGGCCGAGCCTATACGGGCTCCGGCCGCAGCTCTTCGAGCCGTCCCATCCGCGCGAGCGGCGGGAAGAGCCGGCCCCACGAGGCCGCGACTCCGATCATCACGGCTCCACCGGCGACAACTGCGGCCGTCGCGCCGAAGAGCGATGCGACCACACCCGACTCGAAGGCGCCGAGCTCGTTCGAGGCGCTGATGAAGACCCACTCCACAGAGCTCACCCGCCCCTGCAGCTCGGGCGGCGTCACGAGCAGGACGGCGGTCGAGCGGATGTTCATGCTGATCATGTCGGCGAAGCCGCTCACCGCGAGTGCCGCGAGGGAGAGCGGCAGCGAGCGAGAGAGTCCGAACACGATCATCATCGCGCCGAAGACGGCCACGACCGTGAGCAGAGCCGGCCCGGCGCGGTACGGGAGCGGCCGCCGGGCGAGGAGCAGACCGGCGGAGAGCGCGCCGAACGAGGGCGCCGCGCGCAGCAGGCCGAGACCGATCGGCCCGATGTCGAGGATCGTGTGTGCGAACACCGGGGCCAGGGCGATCGAGTCCCCGAGGAGCACGGCCACGAGGTCGAGCGAGATCGCGCCGAGCAACATCCGCGTGTGCACGATGAACCCGATGCCGGCCGAGAGGCTCTTCCAGGTCAGCTCGGTGGTGGGCGCGACCGCATCGCGCGCCGTGACGCCGAGGATCGTGATGCAGGCGAGGAGAAACAGCGCTCCCCCGGTGATGTAGACCGCAACCGGCTCGACGGCGAAGATCACGCCGCCGATCGCGGGCCCGACGACGATCCCGACCTGGCTCGCGACGCCGCGGAGCGCGACCGCGCCGGGCAGGAGCTCTGCCGACACGACTTCCGGTGTGAGCGCCCGCCCGGCGGGGTTCGTGACGGCGGAGGCGGACCCGGCGACGACCGCGACGACGAGGAACGGCCAGAGCTCGTTCGCTCCGGCCAGCGTGATCGCGACGAGCATCGCGGCGATCCCGACCTGCACCGCCAGCCCGACCGCGACGACGAGCCGGCGCTGGACGCGGTCGGCGAGCTGGCCGGCAGGGAGCGCGAGGATCAGCAGCGGCAGGAACTCCGCGAGCCCGACGAGGCCGAGGTCGAGCGGGTCCTCATGGATCGTGTAGACCTGCCACCCGATCGCGACGACGATCATCTGCAGGGCGAGGCCGTTCGCGAGCGACGAGGTCCAGAGCAGCGCGAAGTCGGGCACCTGGAGCGCGGGGGGCAGGCGATGCCGCACGAGCGCGAACGTTAGGCTCCGCGACGGTGGCTGAGGGGCACGAGACGACGGCCGGCAAGCTCGAGTGGCTGCAGGAGCTGCGCGGCCAGGCGCTCCATGCCGGCAGCGAGAAGTCCGTCGCGCGCCGCCGCGAGGAAGGGAGGCTCCTCGCCCGCGAGCGCGCCGAGAAGGTCTGCGACCCGGGCTCGTTCGTCGAACTCGACCGCTATGTGCGCCACCGCGAATCCAACTTCGGGATGATGGATCGCCGTCCGTACGGCGACGCCGTCGTCACGGGCTACGGCACGGTCTTCGGCCGGCGCGTCTTCCTCTTCTCCCAGGACTTCACCGTCTTCGGCGGCTCGCTGAGCGAGGTCTTCGCGGAGAAGATCTGCAAGGTGATGGACCTGGCCGTCAAGTACGGCTGCCCGGTGATCGGGATCAACGACTCCGGCGGAGCGCGGATCCAGGAGGGCGTCGTCTCGCTCGCCGGCTACGCGGAGATCTTCTGGCGCAACGTGCAGGCGTCGGGCGTCATCCCGCAGATCTCGCTCGTGATGGGCCCATGCGCGGGCGGTGCTGTCTACTCGCCCGCGATGACCGACTTCATCTTCATGGTCGAGGGCTCGTCGTACATGTTCATCACCGGACCCGACGTCGTGAAGACGGTGACGGGCGAGGAGGTGACGTTCGAGGAGCTCGGCGGCGCGGCGACCCACGCCTCCAAGTCGGGTGTCGCCCAGTTCACGGCCGCCGACGAGGAAGCGTGCCTCGAGGACGCGCGCTATCTCCTCTCGTTCCTGCCGCAGAACAACGCGGAGCGGCCCGCCTGGAACGTGCCGGCCGATCCCACCGACCGCGAGGACGGGGAGCTCGACTCGCTCGTGCCGGACAACCCGAACAAGCCCTACGACATGCACGACGTGATCCGGCGCGTCGTCGATGACGGCGAGTTCCTCGAGGTGAGCGAGCGCTGGGCGGAGAACATCGTCTGTGGGTTCGCCCGGCTCGGCGGCCACCCGGTCGGCGTGGTCGGCAACCAACCGCGCTCGCTCGCCGGCGTCCTCGACATCGACGCCTCGAACAAGGCGGCGCGGTTCGTCCGCACCTGCGACGCCTTCAACGTCCCGCTCGTCACCTTCGTCGACGTCCCGGGCTTCCTGCCGGGAACGGCGCAGGAGTGGGGCGGGATCATCCGCCACGGCGCGAAGCTCCTCTACGCCTACTGCGAGGCGACGGTGCCGAAGCTGACGGTGATCACGCGCAAGGCCTACGGCGGCGCGTACGACGTCATGAGCTCGAAGCACATACGCGCCGACTTCAACTTCGCGTGGCCGACGGCGGAGGTCGCCGTGATGGGGCCGGAGGGCGCGGTGAACATCATCTACCGCGACCAGCCGGAGGAAGAACGCGAGGCCCTGATCGCGGACTACAAGGAGAAGTTCGCGAACCCCTACAGCGCCGCCGAGCGCGGCTACGTCGACGACGTGATCGAGCCGCGGCGCACCCGTCCCGTTCTGATCGACGCGCTCGAAACCGCGCTGACGAAGGCGGAGCCCCGTCCCCGCCGCAAGCACGGGAACATCCCGCTCTAGGCGCGCGAGCTGCCGCCGCGCCGAGTAGCCTTCTCCGTAGTTGGCGGGCCGGCCCGGGCCTTCCTGATCAGAGCTTCACGCTCGTCGGGACAGGGCGGCCTTGGTGGCGCCGAGCATGTGGTGATAGTGTGAACAGCACGATGCTGAAGGTAAAGATCGACAGACGCGAACCGACCGAGCTCTTCGAGCAGGTGGCGGCCGAGATCCGGCGTGCGATCGCCGACGGCGAGGCGAAGCCGGGCGAGCGTTTGCCGCCGGCCCGCGACCTCGCCGCAGTCCTGGGTGTGAACACGAACACGGTGCTGCGCTCGCTCCGACTCCTTCGCGAGGAGGGTCTGCTCGAGTTCCGGCGGGGCCGCGGCGTGACCGTCGCCGGCACGCCGGAAAAGGGCGCCGTGATCGCGCGGGCACGTGAGCTCGTCAGCTTCGCTCGGCAGCAGGGCTACCGGCGCGACGAGTTGATCGAGCTCATCGAAGAGATCGCCTAGCTCCTACTGGTTCCAGTTGTCGGCGGTCTTCTTCTTGTGACCGCTGCTCTTGAGGCGCGGGTCCGGGACGTCGAGATCTGCCGGCAGCTGCTCCTCGCGGGCCGGCGGGCTGTCCTCCGTCCGCTGCTCGGGATGGCGGCGCTGCTGCCGGTTGGGCTTGACCTCGCGCATCTCGGGCACGCGTGGTTGCTTCTTCGCCATGCCGCACTCCTGCGCGGGCCGACGCGCTTCTAAACGGCGACGGCCTCATCCCCCGTCCGCAGGAGCTCGTCGGCCAGCGCCTTGACCACGGCCGGGTCGAACTGGGTCCCTGCGCACCGCTCGAGCTCTGCAAGCGCGTCTCGCGGCGAAACGGCCTGCCGGTAGGCGCGATCGGAGGTCATCGCGTCGTAGGCATCGGCGACGAAGATGATCCTCGCTCCGAGCGGGATCTGGTCGCCGGCGAGCCGGTTCGGGTAGCCGGCACCGTCCCACCGCTCGTGGTGATGGAGAACCCACTCCGCGACGGGCTGGACGCCGAGGCTCTCGAGCATCCGGAAGCCGATCTGGGGATGCCGCTCGAGGATGAGCCGCTCCGCGTCGCTCAGCGCGTCCGGCTTGCGGAGGACTTCCTCGGGGATCGCGAGCTTTCCCAGATCGTGGAGATTGCCTGCGAGCCGGGTCAGCTCGACTGCGGGGTCTTCGGCACCGAGGCGGCGCGCGATTCGCGCCGAGTACTCGCCGACGCGTTGCGAGTGGCTGCCGGTGTAGGCGTCACGCTCGTCCACGGCCTTCGCCAGGCTCTCCGCTGCCCGGTACTGCGCCGCGCGGTCCGGCGTTTCCGCAAGCTCCTCGAGGTTCGCTCGCAGGATCGACTCGGCTGCATAGGCGCGGACGCGGTTCTTGCCGTCCTTCTTCGCCCAGTACAACGCGCTGTCGGCGAGCCGGATCAGCTCGTCCCGCCCGGAGCCCTGCAGCGGGTAGGTCGCGACCCCGGCGCTCACGGTCACCGGCCCCACGCCCTCGACATCGAGAGCCGCGACGCGCTCGACGATCGAGCGCGCGACGGCCGTGGCCTGCCGCTCGTCCTGCCGGGGCAGCAGCACCGCGAACTCGTCCCCGCCGAGCCGGAACGCCTCACCACCCTGCCGCAGCCGCGAGGCCACCTGGCCGAGCACGAGGTCGCCGACCGGATGACCGAAGCGGTCGTTCACGCTCTTCAGGTCGTCGAAGTCGACGAGGCAGAGGGCGAGCGGGGTGCCCTCGTGCTCCGCCGCCACGAGCTCCCGCTGCAGGCGCTCGTGGAAGCTGCGGTGGTTGCCGAGACCGGTGAGCGGGTCGGTCAGGGCGAGCCGCATGGCCTGCATCGCCCGGTACGTCGAGCGCTGGTAGAGCGCGATGGCGAGGAGCGGGCCAACGAGCGCGATCGACAGGAGCGGCTCGCGCTGCCAGAGGACGATCAGGGCGAGCGCTGAGGAGACCATGAACGCGAACGGCGCCGCCGTCTGGGTGATGTTCTCCCACGCGATCGTGAAGAACGAGCGGTCCGAGTCGGCCGAGAGGACGGCGCTGATCAGGATGAGGTTGACGACCCAGTAGTAGACGACCCCGCAGAGCACGACCTGCGCGACGAGGATCTGGACCGAGTCTCCGTCGACGTGCTCGACCACGAGCCCGGCCGCCAGCGCCGAGAGAGCGAACATCGCGCCGTTGTAGGCAGCGCGCAGAGGCGGCCGCCGCTGGAACAGGTGGGTGAGCGTCGGCGCACCCGCTGCGATGATCACGCCCGCCGGCCAGCCGAGCAGGATGATCGCCGAGATCGAGAAGACGAACCCGAGCGTCATCCCGCCGGCCCTGACGCCTTCCAGGGGGACGGGGAAGCGCTCGGCGACCACCATGCTCGCGAAGAGGCCGAGGAGCTGTGCCAGATCGCTCGCCGAAGGCGACGTCCCGGCGTACTGGTAGAGCGCGACGGCGAGGGTGGCCGCGCCCGCGACGATCACGGGCACGACGATCGCCAGCACTTTGGGAGAGGTCGCAGCCGGAGGCCTCGCGTTCACGCCGGCGAGAGCCGGTTGCTTCTCACCCGCCACCGATTCCTCCCCTACGAGGTGTGTTGGCGCTTACCAGCCGAGGTTGTGCGGGCGCCAGCCGAGATTCCCGAGAGCCGCGGCAATCATGGCGGCGGCGGCCAGGAGAATCACGAGGCGAAACTTCCACTCGAGCATTGTGCCTCCAGGGGAGAACGTCGTAGGGACGCCAGACGGGGAAATTGTGGGTGTCGCGGCTCCGGGCGGGAATCACCCGAAGGAGGTACCCGTGTCACTACAAAGGGGGAACTGCGCCGCTGCGGGCGCCCGTTCTAGGGCTCGAGCCCGGCCTCGCGCAGAGGGCGCCGGCCCCAGGCGAACCTGTGCTTGTACCAGCCGGTGAGCTGCGCGAGCGCGACGCCACGGTCGGAGGACTGGATGAACCAGCCGTTCCCGACGTAGATCCCCGTGTGGAAGACCTGCGATCCCTTGGACTTGGAGCCGCGCGTGCCGAAGAAGATGACGTCCGCGGGTTGCAGCTTCTTGAAGGCGATCCTCTTCGAGCGCGGCACCTCGACGCTCATCGAGTACGTCGTCCGGCCGCGCAGGGTCGAAGCGAGGGTTCCCTCGTTCGCGTAGGTCTGGAGCTTGTAGACGCGCCAGACGAATCCCGAGCAGTCGTAGCCGCCGCGCGACGTCACGCCGAACGCGGTCTGCGTGTTGTCGCTCGTGCCTCCCCAGATGTACGGCATACCGATCTTCGAGAACGCGACGTCGAGGATCTGGCGCTGCCAGTCGGTGACCTCCGGGAGGCTGAACGTGGCGGCGAGGTCCTTCACCTCGGCGATCTCCCAGCTGTCCGCGATGTTGCCGAAGTCGAGGATCTGCGCCGCCGAGTACGCGGCTTCGGCACGTGTGGCCGGATCCTGCGGCCGCAGCTCGATGAAGTCCTGGGCCGCCGGATGGTTGACCCGTAGGCCGAGCAGACGGGCGACGACCTCGGTGCCGAAGCGGCTCGGGACTGCGAGGCCGTCGGCGCGCGCTCCCTGCACGAACTGCTTCGCGGCCTTCCCGAGCCCGATCGCCTGCACGAGGCTGCGATCGAGCTGCGTCATCGTCTTCGGGGCTGCCGGATCCGAGGCCGCCGGCGTCGTCGTGGTCGTGGTGGTGCCGGTCGTCGTGGTGCCGGTCGTGCCGGTCGCCGTCCCGCCCGAGCCCGGGTCCGGGGACGGAGCTGTCGGCGAGGCGAGCTGTTCCTTCAGGTCCGCCGCGAGACCCGTGAGCGTCTTCTGCGTGAGAGTCCCGTTTGGGCGGAACTTCTTCACGCTCTTCGCCATCAGCTTGTGCTGAACGACGGTGGCGATCTGCGGAGCAGCCCAGTTCGGGGCGCTCCGGGACGAACCAACCGCAGCAGCGGTCGAGATGGCAGCGACGGCGCAGGCGGCCGCAAGCGTTGCGAGGCGCTGACCCACGTTTCCCTCATCGGCCGGGTCCCGCCCGGCCATTACCCTCTTTTGGTCATGGGGCCGGAGATCACGCCGAACCCTACCGCGGCCGAGCGCAAGGCGATCCTCGCAGCGCTCGCCGCCGAGGAAGAGGAACAGCGCCGGACCTCCGAGTGGGCCGCGGGGCCTCTGCCGGTGCGGGATGAGGAGCGCGAGCCGTAACCGCGGCGCCCCGTGCGGCGTTCCTCACACATGTGGGAGGAGTGCATTCGCTGTAACGAGGCTCCCGCCGTCGACGATCAGGGCTACTGCGGCCACTGTCACTGGGCCGTTCGGGCTGAGGTCGAGGAGGGGTTCTACGCTCTCCGTGAGTACCTGCGCGCGTGGGCCCGGTTCGACGAATGGTGCGAGACTCGCGGCATCGCGGCCTGACCGGCATCGCTAGTCCGGCTGAGCGCGGCTGAGCAGTCGCGGAGCGCTGCGGGCGTAGTCGAGGCCGGACAACCACGTCAGGACTACCGCGACGAGCAGTGCCCACCAGGCAGCGCGGTCGGTCCACGCACCCGCTGCGGCGAAGCCGGCCACCGCAGCGGCGACGGCCTGAGCCCACGTCTTCAGCTTCCCGAGATCCCGCGCTGCGAGCACCACCCCGCGCTCGATCGCCGCCTGCCGGAGCCCGGTGACGAGTACCTCTCGCACGACGATCGCCGCGACCATCCAGGCCGGGGCGACTCCCTGCTCGACGAGCATCACGAGCACCGCCAGCACGAGGATCTTGTCCGCGATCGGGTCCAGCAACGTGCCGACGGAGGAGGTGCGGCCTGCCCTGCGCGCGAGCTTCCCGTCGAACCAGTCGGTCGTCATCGCGACGCAGAAGACCGCGGTCGCCCAGTAGTCGTGGCCGGAGAAGCTCCACGCGTAGAGCACGACCACGACCGGGACCGCCGCGGCGCGCGCGACGGTGAGCTTGTCGGCCGCCGTCAGGTCCACGCGTGGAGAATACGGCCCGCTCATGTTCGAGAAGGTTCTGGTCGCCAACCGAGGGGAGATCGCGATCCGCGTCTTCCGGACGCTGCGCGAGCTCGGGATCGGCGCGGTCGGCGTGTACTCGGAGGGCGATCGGGCCGCGCTCCACGTCGAGTACGCGGACGAAGCGTTCCTGCTCGGGCCGACGCCGGCGGCCGAGAGCTACCTCGCAGCGGACCGCATTCTCGATGTCGCCCAGCGCGCAGGAGCACAGGCCGTCCATCCCGGCTACGGCTTCCTTGCCGAGAACGCCGCTTTCGCATACGCCGTGGAGGACGCCGGCCTGGTCTGGATCGGCCCGCCGCCCGCCGCGATCGAGCTGATGGGGAACAAGACGGCGGCCCGCAACGCGATGCAGGAGGCGGGAGTCCCGATCATCCCCGGCACGACCGACCCCGTCGGGTCCGTGGAGGAGCTGCTCGCGCTCGGGGACGAGCTCGGCTTCCCGCTCCTGATCAAGGCCGCGGCGGGCGGGGGCGGCAAGGGCATGGAGGAGGTGCACGACCCCGCGGAGGTCGAGCAGGCGTTCGAGCGCGCGCAGCGACAGGGGCAGTCCTACTTCGCGAACCCGGACGTCTACGTCGAGAAGCTGATCGTCGACCCGCGACACGTCGAGGTGCAGGTGCTCGCCGACTCGCACGGCAACGTCGTCCATCTCGGCGAGCGCGACTGCACGATCCAGCGCCGCCACCAGAAGCTCATCGAGGAGACGCCGTCGCCGGCGGTAGACGACGAGCTGCGGCAGCGGATCGGCGCGATCGGCGTCGAGGCGGCGCGCGCCTGCGGCTACCGCTCGGCTGGCACGGTCGAGGGCCTGCTCACGCGGGACGGCGACTACTTCTTCATGGAGATGAACACGCGAATCCAGGTCGAGCACACCGTCACGGAGATGGTGACCGGGCTCGACCTCGTGCGCGAGCAGATCCTCGTGGCGCTCGGCGAGCCGCTGTCGGTGGGGCAGGAGGAGATCGAGCTGCGCGGCCACGCAATCGAGTGCCGGATCAACGCGGAGGACGCCGCGCGCGGGTTTCTGCCCACACCGGCCGCGGTGACCGGCTACCGCGAGCCGGCAGGGCCCGGGGTTCGCGTCGACTCGGGCGTTGCGGCGGGCTACGAGGTCTCGGGCGCCTACGACCCGATGGTCGCGAAGCTGATCGTGCACGGCGTCGACCGCGAGCACGCCCGGCAGCGGATGCTGCGCGCGCTGGACGAGTTCTGGATCGAGGGGCCGACGACGCTGATCGGCTTCCACAAGGCGCTCCTCTCGCATCCCTGCTTCGTCGCAGGGGAGACGTGCCACGGCGTCGTGGAGTCCGAGGAGCTCGCGGCCCGCGCGGCCGAGCTCGGCGGAGCAAGTAACAGTCTGTCACCAGGAACGACAGCGCCCGTTCGGACCACCGAACGCGTCCGCACCGTCGAGGTGGACGGGCGGAGGTTCGAGGTGCGCCTGTCGGAGCCCGAACCGGAGTGGCGGGCGCTTGCGCGGCGGCGGCAGGAACGGGCGCAGCACGGCGGTGCCGGTGCGGGCGGCAGCGACGCGGTCGTCTCCCCGATGCAGGGCACCGTCCTCTCGGTCGCCGTGTCCGACGGCGACGAGGTCGAGCCCGGCCGGGTTATCTGCGTCGTCGAGGCGATGAAGATGGAGAACGAGGTGCACGCGCACCGCGCCGGCACGGTGCGGAGCCTCTCCGTCGAGGTCGGCAGGCCCATCACGACGGGCCAGGTCATCTGCACGATCGCGGCGGACTAGACGGCGGCCAATCCGCGGCCCCACGGCGTGCGTAGGACACCGTTGACCGACCCAGTAGGAGGAGAGAGATGCTGAAAAGAACCGTTCTGGCGGCCGCGTTGGGCGTCGCCCTCGCCGCCGCGGGTGTCGCCGCGGCAGCCGTCGTCACACATCAGGGCTCTGCCTCGAGCAGCGCGAGCGCCGGCCGCGTCACATTGCACAAGACGAAGATCGGCAACGTACTTGCCGCGAGCTCGGGCAAGACGCTCTATCTCTTCATGAAGGACAAGAACCGGCACAGCGCCTGTTACGGCCAGTGCGCTAGCTACTGGCCGCCGCTCATGAAGAAGGGGAAGCTCCGCGCCGGGACGGGCGTGAAGGCAAAGCTGCTCGGTACGACGAAGCGGAAGAACGGGAAGCGCCAGGTGACCTACAAGGGCCATCCGCTCTACTTGTTCACGGGTGACACCGGGGCGGGGCAGCTCGAAGGCCAGCGGCAGAACTTCTTCGGCGGCAAGTGGTACGCAGTCTCGGCGAGCGGTCGCGCGAACAAGCAGGCGCCGCCCGCGGGTGGTGGGACGACGACGTCGACGACCACCACGGGCACGACCGACTGCGGCATCTACGGCTGTCCGTAGAGGCAGCGCGCGGGCCTGAACTGCGCGGTCCACCGGCGTCGCGTCGTTAGTGTCCGGCGCCGGTGGACCTCTACGAGTACCAGGGCAAGGATCTCTTCCGACGGGTCGGGATCCCTGTCTCCGAAGGGCGACTCGCCACCACGCCGGAGGAAGCGCGCGCGGCGGCCGAGCAGCTCGGGAGCCCCGTGGTCGTCAAGGCTCAGGTGCTGACGGGCGGCCGGGGCAAGGCCGGCGGAGTGAAGCTCGCGGACGATCCGTCTGACGCCGAGGCGAAGGCGCGCGACATCCTCGGCCTCGATATCAACGGCCACGTCGTGCGCACGCTCTGGATCGAGCAAGCCTCCGACATCGAGCGCGAGTACTACGTCTCCATCACGTTCGACCGCGGCGCAAAGAGGCCGCTCTTCATGTTCACGACGCAGGGCGGTGTCGAGATCGAGCAGGTCGCGGAGGAGAACCCGGACGCGCTCGTCCGCCTCCACGTGGATCCGCTCGAGGGCTTCCAGCCGTGGGTCGCGCGGCGGCTCGTCTACGGCGGCGGGGTCGAGGATCCGTCAGAGCAGAAGCAGATCGCGGCGATCATCGAGAAGCTCTATCGCGCGTTCGTCGAGTTCGACGCGATGCTGTGCGAGATCAACCCGCTGATCGTCACGCCCGAGGGCGAGGTGAAGGCGCTCGACTCGAAGTTCACGGTCGACGACAGCGGTCTCTTCCGCCACCCGGACGTCGCGGAGTGGCGTGATCCGACGGCGGCGGACCCGATCGAGACGTTCGCGCGCGAGAAGGGCGTCACCTACGTGAAGCTCGACGGGGACGTCGGGGTGCTGGCCAACGGAGCCGGCCTCGGCATGTCCACGGTGGACGTGGTCGCGCACGTCGGCGGGCGGCCGGCGAACTTCTGCGACCTCGGCGGCGGCGGCAGCGCGGAGGGCGTGGTGGACGCGCTCGAGGTGATCACGCGCGACGAGCAGGTCCGCTCGATCTTCTTCAACATCTTCGGCGGGATCACCCGCTGCGACGAGGTCGCGCGCGGGATCCTGGCAGCGCTCGAGCGGCTCGACATGTCCCGCTACCCGATCGTCGTCCGGCTCGACGGGACGAACGCGGAAGAGGGCCGGCAGATCCTCGCCGACGCCGGGCGCGAGAACATCCATCCCGAGGCGACGATGCTCGACGGCGCCCGCCGGGCGGTGGAGCTGGCCGCATGACGGACCTCTGGAGCGATCGGGCGCAGGCCTACCGCGAGAGCGCAACGCACGCCTCCGGCGACGACCTGGATCTGGTCGTCGCGTGGTGCGAGCCCGGACCGGGTGTGAACGTGCTCGACATCGCCACCGGCGGCGGCCACGTAGCGCGGCGCCTGCGCGAGGCGGGAGCCAAGGTCGTAACCGTCGATGCCGCACCCGGCATGGAACCCGACGTCATCGCGCCGGCCGACCACTTGCCGTTCGCCGACGCGAGCTTCGACGCCGTGGCCTGCCGCATCGCCGCCCATCACTTCCCGGACGCGCTCGCCGCGGTCAAGGAGATTGCGCGGGTGGCGAGCGACCGGGTCGTGATCTGCGACAACACGTTCACCAGCGAGAGCGCGGAGGAGGCCGACCGCCTGCGCGATCCGAGCCATGTCCGCAACTACGGCATTCCCGAATGGCACACCTTCTTCGAGCTGGCCGGGCTCGAGGTCGTGGACGAGGCCGCCCTGGTGCGGGACACCGACTTCGAGGACTGGCTCGACCGCACCGAGACGCCGGAGGCCGACCGCCCGCGCATCCGCGAGCTGCTCGACAGCCGTATCCGCGACGGACGGCTCGAGCTGCCCACCGTCGTCCTCAAGGGGACGAAGGCCCCGTAGATGGCGATCATCCTCGACAACGACACTCGCCTCGTCGTCGCCGGCCTGACCGGCTCGGAGGGCCGCTTCCACGGCCTCCGCAACCGCGCGTACGGCACGAACCTCGTCGCCGGCGTGACGCCGGGCAAGGGCGGCCAGGACGTCGAGGGGGTCCCCGTCTTCGACACCGTCGCCGAGGCCGTCGACCAGGTCGGGGCGAACACGTCGCTCATCTTCGTCCCGGCACGGTTTGCCGTCGACGCGATCTACGA
>JAICLM010000202.1 GCA_025927435.1 Thermoleophilia bacterium
GCGAATCTGCTCGCTCAGCGCCTCTCGCTCCGCCCGCACCCGGCCGTCGAGCACACGCCGGGGCCGCTCGAGCTCGTCCCGCAGCCGCTGCAGCCCGGCGCCCGCGGACTCGCGCCGCAGCTCGAGGCGTTCCGTTGCGCTCCGGAGCCGGTAGAGCGCCTGCAGAGCCTGCTCGCGCGCGCCCGCCGCGTCGGCGAGCTCCTCCTCGGCGCGCCCGCGCTCGGCGAGCAGCGCCTCGAGCCTCTCCTCCACGCCGCGCCTGCCGGCTCCGGCCGCGGTGCGCCGCTCGGCGAGCTCCGCGAGCCGTCCGTCGAGCCCCGCCAGGTCGAGCTGCGCGATCCGCGCCCGCAGGCGCGCGATCTCCACCGCGAGCTTCTGCGCGCGCTCGGCGGCGGTCGCCTGCAGCGCGAGGGGACGGAGCCGCTTCTTGACCTCCCCCTCGACGTCTCGAGCGCGCTCGACCTCGATCGCCACGCGCCCGAGCTTCAGCTCGGCGCGATGGCGGCGCGCCTTGAAGCGTCCGAGCCCGGCCGCCTCCTCGATCAGCGCCCTGCGCTCCGCCGGCTTCGACGCGAGGATCGCCTCGACCTTGCCCTGGCTGATGATCGAGTGCATTCCCTGGCCGAGCCCCAGGTCGGCCAGCAGCTCGACGAGATCGAGTCTCCGCACCGCGGCTCGGTTGACGAGGTACTGCCCCTCGCCACCGCGATGCAGCCGCCGTGCAACCGAGAGCTCCGCAAAGTCAACAGGGAGCGCGCCGTCTGCGTTGTCGAAGAGGAGCTCGACCTCGCAGAAGTCGGCAGGCCCGCGCGAGCCGCCACCGGCGAAGAGCACGTCGTCCGGCTTCTCGGCGCGCAGTTCCGTCGGGCTGAGGGAGCCGGCGGCCCAGCGGATCGCGTCGGAGACGTTCGACTTGCCGGAGCCGTTCGGGCCGACGATCACGCCGACGCCCGGCTCGAGACGGATCTCGACCGGGTCCGGGAAGGACTTGAAGCCACGCAGGTTGACGGCGCGCAGATGCACCGCCCGCAACCCTAGAGAGACGGCAGGACGCTACTGCTGCTCGTGCTCGTTGGCCCGCGCGAGCGGGGCATCCTCGTCGGCCTGCTCCTCGTCGCCGAAGATCTCGAGGATCCCGCGGGGCTCGGAGTCGAGCTCCTCTTCGGTGAGCCGCCGTAGGCGCAGCTCGGAATTCGTGGGACGCCGCTCCGCCATGAGGCGGCGCATGATGCCAGAAAGGCGCGTTTCAGCGGCGGCGCCCGTGACGAGCAGGTACTCGCGCTCGTCGGTAGGTCCCGTCCGGCTGCCGCCCTTGCTCTGCTCGAACTCGCTGAAGTCGGGCGCGCGCGACGCTCCTACGAGGTGTTCTCGTCGTCGAGCTTGGCGAGCGCCTCGCGAGCCGCTTCCTGCTCCGCGGCCTTCTTCGTGCGACCCTCGCCGCGACCGAGCTCCTCGCCGTCGATGACGGCGGCACACGTGAAGCGCCGCTCGTGCGGCGGACCCTCGACCGAGATCTCCGTGTAGGTCACCTGGCGGCTCGTACGCGCGAGGAGCTCCTGCAGGTCGGTCTTGTGGTCGACGCGGGAGGTGAGCGCGTGCTCGATCTGATCGGCGAAGGCGTCGACGACGGCGTCCTCGATCGCCGCGAAGCCGTGCTGGAGGAAGATCGCACCGAGCGCTGCCTCGATGACCGCCGCAAGCACGTTGCGGTTGCGCGAGAGCCGCTCGAGCTCCTCGTCGGTCTGCGTGGAGGCCGCATGGTCGACGAGCCGCTCCCCGAGCCCGAGCTCGCGCGCCACCTCCGCGCAGGTCGCGCGCGAGACGACGTGCGAGCGCACCTTCGCGAGCTTCCCTTCGGAGAAGTCCGGGTGCCGCGTATAGAGCGCGTGCGCGACCGCGAGCTCGAGCACGCTGTCGCCGAGGAACTCGAGCCGCTCGTACGACGCGCTACGTTCGCTCGCCCACGACGTGTGGGTGAAGACGTGCTCCGCCAGCTCCGGCGGGAGCGCGTCGATCAGCTGCGCGAGGTGGGAGTCCGCGGCTACTGGTGCGACGTGACGTAGTCGACGGCCTGGCCGACGGTCTGGATCTTCTGGGCGTCCTCGTCCGAGATCTTGATCCCGAACTGGTCCTCGAGCTCCATGATCAGCTCGACGAGGTCCAGGGAGTCTGCGTCGAGGTCCTCCTGGAAGGAAGCCTCTTCCGTGATATCCGCCTCCTCGATGCCGAGCTGCTCGGTGAGGACCTCCTTCACCCGCTCGTAGACTTCCTCGCGCGACGCTGCCATGTCACCTCGTTGTGTCGTGGGGGCTGGAAAGCGCGCCGATCATACAATCTCCGCCCGTTTCGCCTGGGAGAGGCGCGCAGCGAGGCGGCCGACGACGTCGTGCTCGACGCCGCGGGCGGCGAGCCGGATCGCGTTGGCGATCGCGGCCGCGGAGGAGTTGCCGTGCGCGATCACGACGAGCCCACGCAGGCCGAGGAGGTACGCGCCGCCGTACGTGTCGGGATCGAGACGCTTGCGCAGGCGTCGCGCGGCGGGACGGATGAGCAGCCCGCCCACGGTTCCGGTGGTGCTGGCCGTGATCTCCTCGCGCAGCGAGTCGAGAAGGGTGCGGATCGTGCCCTCGACCGCCTTGAGCGCGACGTTGCCGGTGAAGCCGTCGGTGACGAGAACGTCGGCGGCTCCCTCGAGGACGTCGCGGCCTTCGGCGTTGCCGCGGAAGTCGAGATCCGAGCAGGCGAGGAGCTCGTGTGCCTCGAGGGTGAGCTGGTTCCCCTTCTCCGGCTCCTCGCCGATCGAAAGGAGCCTCACCGACGGCCGGGCGATGCCGAGCAGCTCCTCGGCGAAGACCGCTCCCATCGTCGCGAACTGGAGCAGGTGCTCAGCGCGGCAGTCGGCGTTCGCGCCGGCGTCGATCAGGACGGAGGGGCCCTTGCGGGCCGGGAGGGGGACGGCGATCGCGGGCCGGCGCAGTCCGGGGACGCGCCGGAGCAGAACGAGGCCCGCGGCGAGCATCGCTCCCGTGTTGCCGGGGGACACGACCGCGTCGGCCTCGCCGTCGGCGACGGCCTTCACGGCCCGGACGAGCGAGCTGTCCTCCTTCGTGCGGAACGCGTCCGCCGGCTTCTCGTCCATTGCGACGACCTGCGTCGTGGGCACGAGGGTGAGCCCGCGCGTGTCCAGACCGGCCGACCCGAAGACGACCGGCTCGATCTCGTCGGACCGCGCGGCGAGCGCGCCCTCGACAACCGCCGGGGGCCCTCGGTCGCCCCCCATCGCGTCCACCGCGACCCGGATCATGGCCGGAGCTTACGGAGCGTTGACGCGGAGCGGCTCGACCTCGCGACCCTTGTAGGTGCCGCAGGTGGGGCAGACGCGGTGCGGGCGCTTCGGCTGGCCGCACGTCGGGCAGACGTTGACCTTCGGCGCGCTGATCGCGTGCGTCGCGCGCCGCTTGTCACGGCGCGACTTGGAGGTTTTCCGCTTCGGAACCGCCATGATCGGGGCGGCATGGTACCCGAGAGCCTTCTCCAGCTGTTCGACGAGCAGATGCGGAAGCCGAACCAGCCGGACGGGTTCTTCATCGGCGACGGCTGGAGCGCGGTTCTCCGGCCGCCTGCCGACGGCGACGTCGAGCCGCTCGTGGCCCGGATGCGGGAGATCCCCGGCCACGTCGAGTGGAAGTACTACTCGCACGACGGCCCGGAGCTACGTGAGCGTCTGCTCGCGGCCGGGCTCGAGCCGGAGGACGAGGAGACGGTGCTCGTCGCCGACGCCGCCTCGATCCCACCACCGTCCCACGACGTCGAGCTTCGCCTCGCGACGCGCGAGTTCGTCGAGCTGGCGGAGCGTGTCTTCGGCCGCAGCCACGGCTCGGGTCTTCCGGACGAGTCGCTGGCCGTGGTCGCCGTGGTCGACGGTCGGCCCGTCTCGGGCGGGCGCGTCGACTTCGAGGACGGCGTCGAGTTCGCGGGCCTGTTCGGCGGGATCACGCTCCCCGAGTACCGCGGGCGGGGGCTCTACCGCGCGGTCGTGGCCAGGCGCGCGGAGCTCGCACGCGAGCGCGGCTACCGCTGGCTCTACTCCGACTCGCTGCCGACGAGCCGACCGATCCTCGAGCGGCTGGGGTTCGTCGCGATCACGACGACGACGCCGTTCGTGCTCCCGGCCCAGTCGGCCTAGTCGGCCTCGTCCGGCCGCGCCGGCGGCGTGGCC
>JAICLM010000020.1 GCA_025927435.1 Thermoleophilia bacterium
CAGGTACGCGGCCACCTCGTTGAAGTCGACCTCGACCTGCTCCCGGCCGAGCACGTCCTCGACGGACACGGGACGGATCTGGCCGGCGAGCCCGACCTCTCCGGTGATCAGCTCGTAGAGGCCAGGCAGTGTCTTGACCACCATGCGCAGCTGCTGCGCCGGCTCGATGATCCGCCTGCGCACCTCGCCCGAGACGGACGGCATTGCGATCAGCACCTCGTCGGGTCGATGCTCGCGCAGCACTCGAGGCAGCTCGTCGATCGTGCCGAGCACGCGGACGCCCATGATCCGCGTGTGCCGCTTGCGCGGGTCGTCGTCGACGAACCCGATCGGCGTGTAGTTGAGCATCCGCGAGCGCTGCATCTCCTGCACGATCAGCCGGCCCGCGTCGCCCGCCCCGACGACGATCACCTCCTTGCCGCGCGCGACCATGTTCAGGCCCGGCCGCTCCATCACCGTGCGGGCGAGGAGGCGGGAGCCCATGATGAGGCCGAGGGTGAGGAGCAGGTCGGTGGCGGCGATCGAACGCGGCAGGCGGAAGCCGTGGACAGGCGCCGCGAGGTACACGGTCAGATCCGCGACGATGCACGCCACGAGGACGCCGCGCGCCGTGGCCCACATGTCCCGGATCGAGACGTAGCGCCACCACCGGTTGTAGAAGCCGAAGGCGATGAAGACGATCAGCTTGATCCCGACGACGAGCAGGATCGTCCGGTTGAACAACAGCGAGTACTTCGGCGGCAGCCCGCTGTCGAAGCGCAGCTGGAAGGCCACCCACCACGAGAACGCAACGATCCCCGCATCCACGAGCAGCTGCCAGAGCCGGTGCGGCGAGAGGAGCTGGCGCATCAGACGCGAGTGGGGACGGCCGAGCGCACGACGTCCACGACGCGCTCCTGGGCGTCGACGGGAATCCCCGGCCAGAGCGGCAGCGAGAAGTTCTCCAGGGCCGCCTGCTCGGTCGCCGGCAGCGAGCCCGGTTCGTAGCCGAGGAAGCGCAGGGAGGGCTGGAGGTGGAGCGGCGTCGTGTAGTACGTCGCCGAGGCGATGCCCGCCTCGGAGAGCGCCGCGCGGATCGCGTCACGCTCGCGCGACCGGCAGACGAAGAGGTGGTAGACGTGGCCCGGCTCGTCCTGCGGGATCTCCACGAGGTCGCCGAGGCCGAGCTCGGCATAGCGGGCTGCCGCGGCGCGGCGCCCCTCGTTCCAGCCCGCGAGCTCGGGCAGGAAGATGCGCAGGAACGCGGCCTGCAGTTCGTCCAGCCGCGAGTTGTAGCCGACGAGCTCGAAGTCCTGCTTGTCTTTCGAGCCGTGGAACGAGAGGAGCCGGACGTGCTCCGCGAGCTCCTCGTCGTTCGTCGCCACGAGCCCGCCGTCGCCGAGGCAGAAGAGGTTCTTCGTGGGGTAGAAGCTGAAGGTCGAGATCGCCCCGTGCTGCGCGACCTCCGGTGCCCCGAAGGCCTGCGCGGCGTCCTCCAGGACCGGCACGCCTAGCTCGACGAGCGGCCGGACGTCCATCATCCTCCCGAACAGGTGCACGGGGATGATCGCGCGCGTCCGATCGGTCAGCTTCGCGGCCGCGTCCTCGACGTCGAGGTTGAGCGTGACCGGGTCGATGTCGGCGAACACCGGGGTCGCGCCGCGCCGCACGACCGACTCGGCCGTCGCGTAGAACGTGAAGGCGGGACAGATCACCTCGTCGTCGGGGCCGACGCCGAGCGCCTCGAGCGCGAGCACGAGAGCGTCGGTGCCGTTGGCCACGCCGATCGTCCGCTTCACGCCGAGGTACGCGGCGGCTTCTTCCTGGAACGCCCAGTAGTGCGGGCCGCGGATGAAGCCCTTGCCGTCGAGCACCTCGCGGAACGCGGCCTCGAGCCGGGGTATCAGCGGCTCGTATTCGGCTCGGACGTCAACGAGGGGAATCGTCTGCACGCGAGGTCACTTTAGCCTGAGCAATCCGGCGATACACGAGATACGCCAGCGCCGCGAGAATCCCTACGACGATCGCGTACTCGACGTAGCGGAAGCCATGCTCGAAGCTGTCGTAGCTCGCGCCGAGTGCGTAGCCGATGCCGACGAAGGCGAACGACCAGAGCGCCGACCCGATCAGTGTCAGGCCGAGGAACGGTGCAAGGGGCATCTCGAAGATCCCGGCCGGGATCGCCACGAACGAGCGAACCACGGGCGTCATCGTCCCGATGAACACGCCGGGCCGGTCCCAGCGCTCGAACCACGCGTCGGCGCGGTCGAGTCGCTCCGGCGAGACGTGGAACCAGCGGCCGTGGCGCTCGAGCAGCTCGCGGCCTCCGAAGCGGCCCAGCAGCCAGCCGGCGAGCGCACCCACGAGGTAGCCGAGTGTCGCCGCGATCACGACGACGAGGTAGGCGCCGGCGCCGTAGGAGACGTTCGCGCCGAAGACCGTGATGCCGGTGGCACCGGCGAACGCCCCGGCGGCGACGGCGCCGCCCACGAGCGCGACGACCTCGCTGGCGGCCGGGAAGACCGCGCCGAGCGCGAGCAGCCCGAAGACGGCGTAGACGCCGTGATTCGCTACCGCCGAGGTGAAGCTGGAGGAGACGCTCGCGAGGAGCACGCGGGCGAGTCTAGTGACGCTTGTGGCCGCGCCAGGAGAACGGCGCTGCGAGCGAGCTCGTCCCGATGGAGCTCGTGGCCTGCACGGCCAGCTGGTAGCGGCCGCTCGGCGCCCGGCGCCGGCCGATCTTGCCGTGCCAGGTCACCCGCTCCTGTCCCGCCGGCTGGGTCCCCGAGCGGAGCGTCGCCACCGCGACCCCGTTCGGCCTCTGGATCTGCACGAGGATCGCTGCCGGCCGGGTCAGCCGGTAGCTGGCCGTGGCAGAGCGGTGCGCACGAACGCCGACGACGGCGAGCGACGAAAGTGTGTCGTCGAGCGAGAACGTCCGCTGCGCGGTCGTGGCGACGTTGCGGTCGTCGGTTCCGGTGACGGTGAAGGTCCACTTGCCCTCCGGTGCGGGCGAGCCGCCGACCGTGCCGTTCCAGCCGAGCGCGTGCAATCCCGGCGTCGTCGGTCCGTTGGCCAGCGTGACCCTGGCGCCGCCCGGGCCGGCGAGCGTCGCGATCAGATGCGAGGGCCGGGTGACGCGGTAGGCGAGCGTCTCGGTGTCCGCGACGCCGTCTCCGTTCGGCGAGAGCACGTCCACTGCGAGAGGCGCTGCGTAGACGCCGCTGTAGGAGAGCACGAGCGCGTCGGAGACCTTCGGCGTGATGCCGTTCGCGGGCCTCGTGAGGAGCTTCCCGTCGAAGGCGAGCCCCGAGGCAGAGCCGGCACCGAGCCCGAACGCAGTCGTCACCCCGAGGCGGGAGAGCTCGACGGCGAGCTCGTAGTTCGACATGCCGATGCTGTAGGAGGGCTTCGTCCCCTCGACGCTGACCAGGACGACCCGCCCGTCGGGGAGCTGGCCGATCGCGCCGCGCGCCTGTCGGCCGTTGAGCTGGCGCGGCGCGAACGACTCGCCCGTGTGGAAGATCGGCTTCCCGTTCCTGACGAGGAGCGGGCCGCCGCCGATCGCGCTCCCGAGGCTGCTCCAGTCCGGCGAGAGCGAGAGCACGACCTCGAGCTTCTGCCCGACCGGTGCCTCCGCCCTGAGCTGGGCGGTCGACTGCGGGCCGCGCGCGACGAGCACCGCGCCGCCGGGCGGGATCCGCGCCCCGCCGGCGGTCGTGACCAGGCTCACGGTGCCGTCGAGCGGTGTGTCGAGCTCTGCGGCCGGCAGCTTCCCGATCACCGCTTCGACGACGCCCGACTCCCGCGGCGTCGTCGGGCCGTACACCGGCGTGTAGAGGGTGAACTTCCCCGTCTTCGCCGGCGTGTTCAGGGTCAGCGCGCGCCGTTGGCCCTTCCCCTGCCAGATGCCGGCGAACGAGATGCGGCCCGTCGTCAGCGTGCCGTCCGTGGCGATGCCGAGGCTGGAGCGCCCGGTTCCCGGAGGGCTCTCGAGCACGCCGTTCCGCAGCAGCATCCCGTTCGGCGCGCCGGTCGCTCGGTCGAAGTAGTCGCCGTTGATCGCCACGGTCGTCGCGTTGCCGGCGACACGGCTGTCGAGACGCGTGAGCGGCTCCGTCCCGTGCAGCGCGTTGTTCGAGAGCGCAGGGGAGAGCGAGTAGAGCGTGCCGTCGGGCTTCGGCGTCGTCACGACGTCGAGGACGATCGGCCCGCGTGACGTGAAGTCCACCTCGCGCGTGTAGGTCACGCCCGGCAGCAGGAGGGAGCTCGTGACCTTCCCCTGGCGGGAGCCCCCCGTCGCCGCCGAAACGGCAACGGACACGCCGATCGCCGCGACGGCGACGCCGATGAGAAGCTTGCGCAACAACAGCACGACCCGCCGGCCAGAGTAGCGTTGACCGCGTGGAAGCGGCCCTCCTCGAGATCGACGAAGGCTGGGACTACAAGGTCCTGATCGTCGACGACACCTGGGTCGTGCGCTGGCCGCGTCACCGGCTCGCGGTCGAGGAGATCGAGCAGGAGGTCGTGCTCCTGCCCGCGGTCGCGCCGCTCCTGCCGGTGGAGGTGCCGCGGTTCGAGTACGTCTCGCGCGAGCCCTGGCTCGTCGCCTACCGCCTCATCCGGGGCGAGCCGCTCGAGAACGAGGACCCGGACGGCGTTCGTGCGTTCCTCGACGCGCTCCACGGTCTCGAAGTCGACGACGTCCCCGCGCGGCATCCCGACTGGCTCGAGACGTACCGCGAGCAGGCGGAGGAGTTCCGACGCCTCGTCCTGCCGCTTCTCGATCCCGACGAGCGGACAGGCGGCGATGCGCTGCTGGCCGAGGTCGAGACGCTGACCGGCTTCCAGCCGGCGCTCACACACTCCGACGTGGCCCCGAACCACCTGCTCGTGCGCGAGGGCACGCTCGTCGGCGTGATCGACTGGGGCGACGCCCGCGTCGGCGACCCGGCGCTCGACTATGCGTGGCTTCTGAACGAGCCCTTCCCCGGCTGGGACGTGGACGACGACCTTCGCCGCCGAGCGCGCTTCTACTACCGGCTCGCCCCGTGGTTCGACGTCCACTACGGGGTCTTCACCGAGCGGCCGCAGTGGGTACGGAGCGGCCTCGCGGGCATCAGGGAGCGACTCTGACGGTCCGCCTCGCGCTCATCTCCGACCAGCATGCGAACGACGTCGCCTTCCGGGCTGCCGTCGAGGACGCCGAGCGGCTCGGCGTAGAGGAGATCGTGTGCCTCGGCGACGTCGCGCAGGGTGGTGCGGAGCCCGTGGAGACACTCGACCGCCTGGCCGCCCTCGGCTGCGAGACGGTGCTCGGCAACGCGGACGCGTTCCTTCTCGAGCTTCCCGCCGACTCGCCGGAGCCGATCACGGATCGCCAGCTCGAGATGCGCGAGTGGACCCTCTCTCAACTGGACGCGTCGCACCTGGAGCAGATCCGCTCGTTCGCACCGGTCGTGCGCCGCGAGCTCGACGGTGTGTCCCTGCTGCTCTTCCACGGCTCACCGCGCTCCTACGACGACGTGCTCCTGCCCGAGCACGGCGGCGAGGCGCTCGAGCCGTTCCTCGGCCATGACGCCGCGCTGCTGGCCGGCGGGCACACCCACCTGCAGTGGACGCGCCGGATCGGCGACGCGCTCTACGTCAATCCGGGCAGTGTCGGGCTCTCCTACGACAGGCACTCGAACCCGCCTGTCGTACGTGCCCTCGCCGAGTGGGCGCTCGTCACGGTCACAAACGGCACCGTCGGGATCGAGTTCCGCCAGGTGCCGTATGCGGCGGAGAGCTAGGCCCAGACCTTGACGTCGCGGTAGAGCGTGTCCCGCTGCACGGGCACCTTGCCCATGCTCTTGATCAGGTGGACGAGCTCCTCGGCGCTCGTGCGGTGAGTCGTGCCGGCCGCCGAGACGACGTTCTCCTCGATCATCACCGAGCCGAGGTCGTCGGCTCCGAAGCCCAGCGCGACCTGGCCGATCTTCTTCCCCTGGGTCACCCAGGACGAGCCGATGTGCGGCAGGTTGTCGAGGTAGATGCGCGAGACGGCCTGCGTCAGGAGGTAGTCGAACGAGGTCGGCCGCGCCTCGACCGGCACGAGCGAGACGAGCCGGTTGCCGTCGTCCTGGAACGTCCAGGAGAAGAAGGCGCGGAACCCGCCGGTCTCGTCCTGCAGCTCCCGGACTCGCCGGAAGTGCTCGACCCGCTCCTCGAGCGTCTCGACGTGGCCGTACATCATCGTGGCCGTTGTCGAGATCCCGAGCCGGTGCGCCTCGCGCATCACGCCGAGCCATTCCTTGGTGTTCACCTTCTTCGGCGCGATGATGTCGCGCACGCGGTCGACGAGGATCTCGGCGCCACCCCCGGGGATCGAGTCGAGGCCGGCGTCGCGCAGACGCGCGAGCGTCTCGGGCACGGTCAGCTTCGAGCGGCGCGCCGCGTGCACGATCTCGGACGGCGAGAGCGCGTGCAGGTGGATCCGGTAGCGCGCCTTGATCGACGAGAAGAGGTCCTCGTAGTACTCGACGCCGAGATCGGGATGGTGGCCGCCCTGCATGAGCAAGCCGGTGCCGCCGAGGGCGAGCGTCTCCTCGATCTTCTTGAAGATGACCGGCTTCGGCAGGAGGTAGCCCTCGCGCTGGTCGCCCGGCCGCCGGTAGAAGGCACAGAAGTCGCAGTCGGTGACGCAGACGTTCGTGTAGTTGAGGTTGCGGTCGATGATGAACGTCACGCGCTCCGGGTCGTGGAGCCGGTTGCGGATCTCGTTCGCGGCGCGGCCGACGGCGACGAGATCGCGCGAGCGGAGGAGCTCGACCGCATCCTCGTCCGTGATCCGCTCGCCGGAAACGGCGCGCTCGAGGATCTCGGCGACAGGTGTCCGCTCGGCGACGCTCACGCGACTGCCGCGCCGGCGGTCGTCTGGACGAAACGGAGCTCCGGCACGGTCTCGAGCAGACCGGCGTCGCGGGCAAGCTCGAGGAACGTATAGAGGCCGGCGCGCTCACGCGGCCCGAAGCGGTAACGGAGCTTCTCGAAGTAGCGTGCGAGGAAGCCGGCCGGATAGCCGTAGCGCTCGGCGGCCTCGTACGCGAGCTGCTCGGGCTCGGCGCGCGCGAGCCGCACCGACGAGACGAGCGCATCCTCGAGCTCCGCGAGCCCGTCCGCCAGCGGCTCCGGACAGGCCCAGACCGCGAACACCATCGGCAGCCCGGTCCGCTCGAGCCAGAGCCGGCCGAGGTCGTAATGGGGCGTGGGATCCTCGAAAGCCGAGCGCAGCGCGGCGTCCCCGATCAGGAGCTTCGCCTCCGCCTCCCCCGCCTCGTACGCCTCGAGCGGCGCCTGCTCGGCCTCGGGCAGCAGCACCCTCGTCAGCGCCACCGAGGTGGCCGACTCGGGAGTCACCGCGACCGCGCGAATTCGCTCGAGCGGTACGCGCGAGACGAGCTGGATCGAGTCGACGGCTCCCTCCGACGCAACGCAGAGCCGCGGCAGCAGCCGCAGCCTGGCGGCGTCCTGCGCGTACGCGATGGACGAGATCGGCGCCGTGTCGAGCTCTCCCGCGACGAGCATCCGGTTCAGCTCGGTCGGGACGCCCTGTACTTCTTCGACCTCGGCGTCGACCCGGTAGAAGACCGGCGCCATGTTGACGTAACTGATGCGGCCGAGCCTCACCATCGGCGGATCTCGTTGTAGAGGCTGTCGCGCTGCACCGGGATCCGGCCCGCGTCGCGGACGAAGCGGACGAGCTCGGCGACCTTCTGCTCGGTGCCGGCGCTGGCGCCCGCGGCCTGGAAGATCTTCTCCCTCACGACCGTGCCCTGGACGTCGTCGGCGCCGAAATGGAGCGCGACCTGGGCGAGCGGCAGGCCCATCATGATCCAGTAGGCCTTCACGTGCGGGACGTTGTCGAGCAGGAGCCGCGAGACCGCGATCACCTTCAGGTCGTCGGCGCCGGTGGTGAAGCGGAAGCCGCGGCGCTCGAAGACGGTGTTCTCCGGATGGAACGCGAGCGGGATGAACGAGAGGAAGCCGCCCGTGGAGTCCTGCTGCTCGCGCAGGCGCAGCAGATGGTCGACCCGCTCCTCGTAGGTCTCGACATGGCCGTAGAGCATCGTGCACTGGGTCGTGATCCCGAGCTTGTGGGCCGTGTCGTGGACGTCGAACCACTCGTCGGGATGCTCCTTGCCGGGCGCGATGAGAGCGCGGACGCGGTCGGCGAAGATCTCGGCGCCGCCGCCGGGCATCGAGTCGAGGCCGGCATCCCGCAGCGTGCGCAGGACCTCCTCGTGCGAACAGCCCTCGAGCCGCGACATGTGGTGGATCTCGGACGCCGTGTAGAACTTGAGGTGGACGTCGGGCAGTGCCTCCTTCAGCTTGCGCAGCAGCCCGGCGTAGTACTCGAGGTCGACGTGCGGGTTCTCGCCGTTGACGGTGTGGATCTCGGTGAAGCCGTGGAGCGCGTGCTGGGCGACGGCATCCTCGACGAACTCGTCGTCGGTCAGCGTGAACGCGTCCTCCTGCTTGCGCGTCTTGGCGAAGGCGCAGAACTTGCACTTCACCCGGCAGACGTTCGTCTGGTACAGGTTGATGTTCTGGACGAAGTAGACCTCGTCGCCGACCCGGGCGGCGCCTTCGGCGCCACGGTCTTCCCGCCGCGCGTCGCCGGCTTGGCCGGCGACGCTTGCAGCGATCCGCTGCCGGCGTGCGAGATCCGCGAGATCGCCGAGCGCGAGCAAATCGTCGGTCTCCATGAGCGCGACGCCGTCGTCGAAGTCGAGACGCTCGCCGGCGAGCACCTTCTCCCGGATCGGCGCGAGCGTGTCGAGGGTGTCCAGAACGGCCATGCGGCGCTTACCTTTCCCGATCGACGACTGCGTGAGTCAGAGCCTCGAGCTCGTCTCTGTGCAGCTCGCCGTCGAGACGCGCCCTGGCCTGTCCAGCGTAGTCGAGAGCCACTTGCCTGGCCTCGTCGAGGGCACCGGTCGCCGCAACCCTCACCAGCGCGCCGTCCATGGGCCCCCCGGCGAGCGCGACTCTGACGGCCGCATCCCGCTGCGCCGCGAGCAGGAGCGGCAGGGTCGGAGTCCCGTCGCGCAGGTCGGTGCCGGCGATCTTGCCCGTCTCGATCGTGGCGCCCGAGCAGTCGAGGACGTCGTCGGCGATCTGGAAGGCGATCCCGAGCGCGAGCCCGTACTCGCCGGAGCCGCCGCCGAGCCGGCATGCCGCCTCGAACAGCTTCCCCGTCTTGAGCGCGCAGCGCTCGAGATATGCCTCGATCGTCGTCGACGGGTCACGGGTCTGCGTCCGCTGCAGCGCCTCGCCGCGCGCGAGGCAGAGTGTCGCGTCGGCGAGGATCTCGACGGCGGCCGCATGTCCAGTCGCGCTCAGCTCCGAGAAGGCGCGCGCGAACAGGTAGTCGCCCGTCGCGCGCGCGGCCGCCGGGCCGTAGACCGACCAGGCGGCGGCCTTCCCGCGGCGGAAGTGGGCGCGGTCGATGAGGTCGTCGTGGACGAGGGTCGCCATGTGGACGAGCTCGACCGCGACGCCGGCCGCGAGCGACGGCTCCTCACCGGGCCGCGTCGAGAGGAACACGAGAGCGGGTCGCAGCCGCTTCCCGCCCGCGGCGAGGGCCTCGTTCCCCACCGCGGCGACGAGCCCCGGATGGGTCGCGACCGTGTACGCGAGCCGCTCCTCGAGCGCGTCGAGATAGTCGTCGAGCCCCGGCACCGACCGAATGTCCGAGAGCGTTGTGGCCATCAGCCCGCCTCTCCTACGTGCAACGCCACGATACCCCCGGCGAAGCGCCGGAACCGAACGGCCTCGAAGCCGCACGAGCCGAGCAGCTCGGCGAGCGCCTCTGGACCGGGAAAGCGGCGCACGCTCGCGGGCAGGTACGTGTACGCGTCGCCGCCCGGGAGGAGGCGGCCGAGCAGCGGGACGATGCGATCGAACCAGAGCTTGTAGAAGAACTTGAGCGGCCCGCGCGGTGTCGTGATCTCGAGGATCCCGAGCCGGCCGCCGGGCCGGAGCACGCGCCGCAGCTCCCTGATCGCTGCTTCGAGGTCTTCTACGTTCCGGACCCCGAACCCGACGACGGCCGCGTCGAAGCTCGCGTCCTCGAACGGCAGCGCGAGCACGTCGCCCTGCACCCAGTCGAGCTCGGGGGCCTTGCGCCTGGCGCGCTCGAGCATCCGCTCGGAGAAGTCGAGGCCGACGACGTGCCCGGCGCCCGCCTTCCAGGCAGCGACCGCCAGGTCGCCGGTCCCGCAGCAGGCGTCGAGGACGTGGTCGCCCTCCCGCACCGTTGCCTGGACCGTGGCCCGCCGCCAGCGCTGGTCGAGCCCGGCCGTCATGACGCGGTTCATCACGTCGTAGACGGGCGCGATCCGGTCGAACATCCGCCGAACGCCTTCGGCCGGCAGGCGGCCGGATTCGACGGTCATGTCTGTCCCCAGCGCGGGGCGAGTGCGTGATCGAGCCCGAGCAGGTCGAGCGCGCGGGCGACGATGAAGTCGACGAGGCTCTCCACGGTCTCGGCCCCGTGGTAGAAGCCGGGCGCCAGGAAGAGGATCGTGGCCCCGGCCTCGCGGAGCGTGAGCATGTTGCGGAGGTGGATCGCCGACAGCGGTGTCTCGCGCGGCATGAGGACGAGGCGCCGCTCCTCCTTGATCGCGACCGACGCCGCGCGGTGGATGAGGTTCTGCATCGCGCCGGAGGCGATCGTCCCGACCGTGCCCATCGAGCACGGGCAGATCACGTACGCATCGACCTTCGCGGAGCCCGAGGCGTACGGGGCGCCCCAGTCGTCGGGGTCGTAGACGCGGGCCGCGCCGTTCGCGTGCTCGAGCAGCCGCGCAAGCGTCTCGTCGCGCGGCAGCGCCGGGTCGGAGAAGAGCTCGGTCGCCAGAACCTCGATCCCCGCGCGCGAGGCGCAGATCCCGATCTCGCACTCCGCCGCGGCCAGCGCCTCGAGCAGCCGCGCCGCATACGGCGCGCCTGAAGCACCCGTCATCCCGAGGAAGACATGCATTCCCGGGGATTCTCGCTGCTAGCGAACCCCTTTCGAAGCCTCTAGGAAAATCGCGAGCTGGTGGAGCCGCCTGCGTCCGACCGGACCGAACGACGGCATCGGCGAGCCCGGGTTCACGCACGCCGGGCATTTCAGGTGGGCGACCTGGAACCGGATGCCGAGATGGTGCACTCCGATCGCCGTCAAGTCGGGCGCGTTGAGGCTCTTTCCCCCGGCGCCGTCGTACGTGTGACAGGCCGTGCAACCGGAGGTTGCGAAGCCCCGCGCGCCCGGTTTCGCGGCGCACCTCGCCGGACTCTACGCCGCTAGTGCGTGCCCTTGGAGGCTTCGAGGAAGATCGCGAGCTGTTTCAGGCGCTCGTCGCCGAGCGAGGCGAACGGCGGCATCGGCGAGCCCGGATTGACGCACGACGGGCACTGGAGGTGCTTGATCTGGAAGTCGATTCCCAGGTTCCGTGTGCCGATGTCCGTCAGGTCCGGCGCACCGAGGTTCGCTCCTCCCGCCCCGTCGTACGTGTGGCACGCCGTGCAGCCGGCGGTGGCGAAGAGCTGTACCCCCGGCCGCGCGGCGGGAGGCAGCTGCTCGTCCTTGATCCACCGCGGGATGTTCTGCTTGACCTCGGAGGCGAGGGCCTCCTTCGCCGTCGCTCCCTTCCAGGTGAGCACCGCCATCGAAACGATCGTGAGCACCGCGGCGACCATGGCGACCGGCCGCGCCGACGGCCGGCGCGCGCGCCGGCGGTCGAGGAAGGGCAGCCCGATGAGGAGCATGAGCGCGATGGTCGGCACGCCGACGGTGCCGAGGAAGACCGACTCCGGCCACTTGAAGATCCGGAGCAGGTAGAAGAGGAAGTAGAAGTACCAGTCCGGCCTCGGCACGAAGCTCGTGGTGCCGGGGTCGGCCGGGGCGGCGACCTCCGCCCCGAGCAGGCCCTTGTGCAGCGGGTCGTGGTCCGGGCCCCACGCCGACCATTTCCAGATCACCGCGAGCCCGATGATCGTGCAGACGACGACCAGGCTCATGATCGTGTCGTGGAACATCGCGTACGGGTAGAAGGGCTTCCCGCGCTCCTTGACGTCCGCCTTGTAGCGGGCGAACTCCGCCCGGAGCTCGTCGATCCTGCTCGGCTTCTCCTTGGGGATGGCGGCCACTAGTGGTCGCTCCCCGGGATCTGGTGCCTCTCGGGCGCGCGAAAACCGAGCAGTGCTAGGACGCAGGGAGCGCTCATAGCCATAGCTATGGGCGCGACTGAGGACGACGCAATGCGAAGCGTTTGCAGCCGCCCGAGCGGCACCTTGATCCCGGGAGCGGCCACTACTCTTGGCCTCCCGGCTCGGCCTGCATCGCGGAAGCTCCCGACGGCCGCGGCACCGGGCGCGTCAGTCCCGGCCGCAGCCGCGCCGGCTCTTCCTCCTCGGGCTCCATCCCCGCCGCCTCCTTCGACCACGGCGGCGAGGTGACGCCGAGCCGGATCACGAGGTACAGGTGAAGGGTGATCAGGCCGATGATCGCGCCCGGGATCACGAGCATGTGCAGGGAGTAGAAGCGGGTCAGCGTCTCACCGCCGATCTCCTGGCCGCCGCGTAAGAATTGGGCCAGCCACGGCCCCAGGAAAGGCGCCGTCCCGTTGAGGTTGATCCCGACCACCGTCGCCCAGTACGCGGTCTGGTCCCACGGCAGGAGGTAGCCCGTGAAGCCCTCCATCATCCCCATCACGAGGATCAGGACGCCGACGATCCAGTTCAGCTCGCGCGGGTACTTGTACGCGCCGAACAGGAAGACGCGGCCCATGTGCAGGAACATGAGGATGATGAAGACGCTGGCGCCCCAGCGGTGCATGCCGCGCACGAGCCAGCCGAGCGTGAGGTCGTCGGTGATGTGGACGATCGACTCCCATGCAACCGGGTTCCCGGTGTGCGGATCGGTCGCCGCCGACGGCACGTAGTACATCGCGAGGATCACGCCGGTGATCGCCTGCACGAGGAAGGCGGTGAGCGCGGCCGAGCCGAGCGTCTGCATCCAGTTGATGTCCGCCGGGACGTTGCGGAAGAGGAAGTAGCGGACGCCGCCGATGAGCCCCGACCGCTCCTCGAGCCAGTCGAGCGGGTAGGTGACGAGCTCCTCCATCCGCTGGCGGCGGATCTCGGCCTTCGTGGGCTTCCTTCTGTACGTGGTCGCCATCTAGTGATGCGGCGGGTTGATGGGATAGAAGACCTGCTCGGGGCCGTCGACGTGCTCGCCCGGGCCGACCTCCTTGTACTTGTAGATCTTGGCCTGAGCCCCGGTGCCCTCCACGTGGGAGACCGAGTACGTGCTGAGCAGGATCAGCCGGCCGTGGTTGATCTCGAACGCGTAGCGGTCGAGCGCGCGCACGGGCGGGCCGGCGATCCGATTGCCCTCGGGGTCGTACTGGCCCCCGTGGCACGGGCAGCCGTAGCCGGCGGGGGTGACCGACTTGAACTCCGCGGGGCCGGTCAGCGTGTGCTCCTTGAAGGAGGGCACCCCGGTGTACTTCTGGCCGATCGGGCCGTTCGCCTGGACCGGACAGCCCAGGTGGGCGCAGCGGTTCGAGATGATCGTGAAGCTCGGCACCTGCTCCGACGGGTTCTCGGGATTCGCGGTGTTGCCGTTGTTGCGGATGAAGGCCGTCCGTCGGCTGACCTCGCCCTGGGTCGGATCGACGATGAAGGTGGCGATGAACCACTTGCCGAGCGGGAACCTCTCGATCGGCCCGAGGTCGACCTTGTGCTGCTCCTGGCCGACGAACGACGGCAGGACCATGAAACCGGCCACCGGCAGCGTGATCAGGCCACCGATCGCGGCGCCGAGGCCGAGGGTCGCGCCCTCGAGGAAGACGCTGCGCGTCACGGCGGTTTCCGGCACCTGGACGAGAGCGACCCCCTGCTGGTCGGCGGGCGGAGCGGTCATCCCCTCGCCGGCTTCCGTCATCTCGCGCCGCTCGGGCTCGACGACGAGCGACTCTCCGCGGAGCTCGGCGGTCGCGTCGCGTGCCCAGAGGACGGCGAAGACGATGGCGATCACAGCGCCGATCGTCGAGATCAACAGCGGGTTGATGATGAGCCCGACGAGGATGACGACGATCCCGATCGCGAAGCCGATCGGCCACAGCGTCGGCGGCGGCAGATGCGTCTCCTCGTGGAGCGACTCGTGCTCGGTGTCGGTACTCGGCTGCTCGGGCTCCACCAAGTCGAAGTCTTATCTGAAACGCTGGTCCTCCGAAGGGAGAACCAGCGTGCGAAAAGGGACTCCGCGCAGGCGAGAGCGCGGTCTCGCCCGCGCTTCGTGCTGTCTTCCCTTAGAACCTTCGGAAGAGAGGCTGCCGTGGTGCGCTCGCGCGCGGCAAAGGCCGGCGCGAGCGCGGTCCGGCCTCCGGCTAAGCCCGGCTACGCCGTGGCTTAGCCTCCGGCCTTGGTCGCTCTATGGCTCGAGACGTCTCGACCCGTGTCGGCGCCCAGGCGGCGGCGTAAACCGGTCGAACCACGCTTCACCCGTTGTGCCCTCAGCACGGAGCCCACGGGAGACCGCGCTCTCCCGTGGGCGCAGTTCGTTCAGACCCCGGGCGAAGCGCGCAGCTCTTCGCCCGGAAAGTACTCGGTCCAGCGGCGCGAGACCAGCTCCTTGATCTCGGGACTCATCTCGATCTCCTCGGGCCACGGACGGGCGCCCTCCTCCGGCCACTTGGCGGTCGCGTCGATGCCGAGCTTGCCGCCGAAGAACTGCCGCTCGGGTGCATGGTCGAGATGGTCGAGCGGGCCCTCGGAGAGGATCACGTCGCGCTTCGGGTCGACGTTCGCGCCCGCATAGAAGAGCACCTGCTCGTAGTCGTGCACGTCGACGCTCGCGTCCACCACGACGACGCACTTCGTCAGGCTGAGCATCCCGAGGCCCCACAGCGCATGCATCACCTTCGCGGCATGGCCGGGGAACTGCTTGCGGATCGAGACGATGCAGCAGTTGTGGAAGGCGCCGGCGATCGGGAGGTCGTAGTCGACGATCTCCGGCAGGGTGGTGCGGATCGCGGGCAGGAAGATCCGCTCGGTCGCCTTGCCGAGCCACGCGTCCTCCTGCGGCGGCTTACCCACCACGATCGACGGATAGATCGCGTCGCGCCGCATGGTCATGGCGGTGACGTGGAAGACCGGGAACGGCTCGGCGGCCGTGTAGTAGCCGGTGTGGTCGCCGAACGGCCCCTCCTCGCCAACCTCGTCCTTCTCGATGTAGCCCTCGAGCACGATCTCCGCCCGCGTGGGCACCTCGACCCCGACGGTGACGCCTTTCACCAGCTCGACCCGCTCGCCGCGCAGAAAGCCGGCCATCATGAACTCGTCGATGTGCTTCGGCAGCGGCGCGCTGGCCGAGTAGGCGGTGATCGGATCGAGCCCGAGCGCGACCGCGACCTCGATCCGGCCGTCGGTCGCGAGGTAGTCGGCACGGCCGTCCTTGTGGATCTGCCAGTGCATGAAGGTCGTGTTCCGGTCGATGACCTGCATCCGGTACATGCCGACGTTGCGGCCGCCGGTCTGCGGATCGTGCGTGAGCACGGCCGGGAGCGTGATGAACGGCGCGGGGTCGCCCGGCCAGCAGCGCTGGATCGGGAGGAGTCCGAGGTCGACCTCGTCGCCACGCAGCACGATCTCCTGGCAGACGCC
>JAICLM010000126.1 GCA_025927435.1 Thermoleophilia bacterium
GCAGGGCGCGATCCCGGATACGGTCGTCCTGCTCGAGCATCCTCCGGTGGTGACTCTCGGCCGGCGCACCGACGAGGCCGCGGAGCTGCACGTGCCCGAGGGCGCCGACGTCGAGGTCGTCGAGACGGACCGCGGCGGGAAGTCGACCTTTCACGGCCCGGGCCAGCTCGTCTGCTACCCGATCCTCGACCTGAAGCGGCACGGCCGCGACGTGAAGCTGTACGTCCGCAACCTCGAGGAAGCGCTGTTGGGGACGCTCGCCGCGGTCGGCATCGAGGGAACCCGGCTCGAGGGGCTGACGGGCGTCTGGCTCGAGCGGCCGCCGCGCAAGATCGCCTCGATCGGCGTTCACGTCTCGCGCTGGGTGACGACACATGGCTACGCGCTGAACGTCGACCTCGATCCGGCGCCGTTCACCGACTGGATCACGGCCTGCGGGCTCGAAGACGCGATGTTCACCACTATCGCGCGCGAGCTCGGCCGGCCGGTGACGGTCGACGAGGTGCGGCCGCACGCGGTCGCCGCGCTCGAGGACGTCTTCGGGCTCGAGCTGGAGGAACTGCCGGCCGGGGACGGCTCCGGGCTCTGGGCCCAGCCGATCCACGCCGGGCTCGCCGGCTAGGGCAGACAGCCCTCCGGAAACTCACCCTCCTGCCGCTGCGGAAAGCGCGCATAGGCGATCTTCTGGTCGTCCGTCTCCTCCTCGGCACTCGCGTCGTGCTTCATCGCGACCTCGGAGTACGGGTAAGCGCCCCAGTTCGGCGAGTCCTGATGCTCGCGCGCGCCGATCCCGAGGATCGCCGACGGCCCCGAACCGGCGCCGACGATGGTGTGAGGCACGTTCGGCGGGCAGTGGAAGAAATCCCACTGCCGCAGCGGCCGCTCCTCGTCCTCCACGATGAGCAGCGCCTCGCCGGAGAGGACGAGAAAATCCTCCTGGTCCACCTCCCAGTGGTACATCGACATCGGCTGGCCGGGCCCGAGGACGAACAGGTTCACGCCGACCTGCGCCTCGTCGTCCCCGACGAGATCGGAGACGAAGCCGCGCGCGCCGCGGTCCCACCACTTCGTGTCCCGGACGTTGCGGACGAACCAACTCATGTGCCGGACTCTACGCGCGCAGCCCGTCGAGCACGACACCGAGGTAACGCCGCCACTGCCCGGCGGGAGCGTTGGTCAACGCCGAGCGCACGAGGACCCGCACGTCCTCCGCCTTCACGTCGCGCCGCACGGCACCGGCGCGCTGAGCGCGGGCCACGACTCGGTCGGCGAGCTTCTCGAGCTCGGCCGCGCCCGGCTTGTCCCCGCAATGCACGACGCAGCGATGCAGGCCCGGAGTGCTCATGTTGAGCTCAGCCAGGCGCCAGACGAAGTCGAAGAACGCCCGGCCCGGATCGTCCGCGGCGAGCGCCTCCTCCGCGAGCCGGCACATCTCCTCCACGTGCCGCTCGATCACGGCGAACATGAGGTCGTCCTTGGTCGGGAAGCGCCGGAAGACCGTCCCGTGGCCGACCCCCGCCAGGCGGGCGATCTCGTCGATGCTCGCGTCGGGGCCCGACGCGCCGAAGGTCTGCTCCGCCGCGTCGAGCACCCGCTCGAGATTGCGCCGCGCGTCGGCGCGCAGCTCGGTCATCAGGCGGCGTTGACCAGCGCCGGCTCGTCCGTCCTGGCCTCGGCCTCGATCCGCGCGACGTCCCGCTTGCGCAGGAGCGCAAGGAGAACGAGCAGGCTCAGACCGACGAGGACCGCCGCGCCGGCGAACGCCCACTGGAAGCCGTGCACCTGCGCGGCAATCGAGGAGCCGTCGGTGTGGCTCACGGCAATCGTCGAGAGGATCGCCAGGCCGAGCGCGCCCCCGACCTGCTGCGACGTGTTGAAGAGGCCCGAAGCGAGCCCCTGATCCTCGTCGTCGAGGCCGGTGGTCGCCACCAGGGTGAGCGGCATGAAGATGGCGCCCATCCCGAGCGAGGCGAGGATCATTCCCGGGAGCACGTCGGATGCGTACGAGCCGTCGACCGGCAAGCGGGAGAAGAGGAGCAGCCCGACGATGGTCAGCACCATCCCGACCGCGGCAACCGGGCGCACGCCGATCCGCGGCGCCAGGCCGGAGGCGAGGCCGGCCGAGAGCATCACGCCGGCCGTGAAGGGCAGGAACGAGACGCCGGCCTTCAGCGGGCCGAAGCCGAGCACGTTCTGGATGTAGAGGGTGTTGAAGAAGAACATCGCGAACATCCCGGAGAACGCGAGGAACATCGAGAGGTTCGCCGTCGAGAGCGAGCGGACGCGGAAGATGGAGAGCCGGACGAGGGGCTCGGCCGAGCGCGACTCGATCACGATGAACGCGGCGATGAGCACGGCGGCAGCGACGAAGGACACGATCGTCAGCGTGGAGCCCCAGCCGTGCTGCGCCGAGCGAACGAGCCCGTAGACGAGCGCCATCAGCCCGCCGGTCACGGTGACGGCGCCCGCGACGTCGTAGCCCCGGTGCGCGTGCTCGTCCTTCGACTCCGGCACGAGCCGCATGGCCGCGAAGAAGGCGAAGATGCCGACCGGAACGTTCACGAAGAAGATCCAGCGCCACGAGAACGCCTGCGTGAGCGCGCCGCCCAGTACGAGGCCGACCGCGGAGCCGCCGATCGCGATCGCTGCCCAGACGCCCAGCGCCCGGGCGCGCTCCTTCCCCTCGGCGAAGGTCGTCGAGATGATCGACAGCGCCGCCGGCGAGATGAGCGCGGCGCCGAGACCCTGTAGAGCCCTGAAGCCGATCAGCATTCCCGACGTGCTCGCGATCCCGTTGAGAAACGACGCAGCGGTGAAGATCACGAGACCGACCATGAAGAGCCGCTTCCGTCCCAGGAGGTCCCCCGCGCGCCCGCCGAGCAGGAGGAAGCCTGCGAAGACGAGCGTGTATGCGTTGATCACCCACTGCAGGCTCGCGTCGGTGAAGCCCAGCGACGTCTGGATGTGGGGGAGTGCGACGTTCACGATCGTCGCGTCGAGGACGACCATGAACTGCGCGAGGCAGATGATGACGAGGACGACCCAGGGATTCGTGGAATGGCGGCTCATTCGACTCCTTACGTAAGCGGACTCATCAGTCCGGTTCAGGCTAGCAGCGGTCGGACTCTCCACGCCACTTAGACTGGAACGTGTCCATGGAGTCATCGCTTCCCGTCGCCGAACGGCCTCGCAGGCCCGAGTGGATGAAGGTTCGGGCGCCCTCGAAGGACGGGGCCTACTTCGACGTTCAGAAGCTCGTGCACGGGCTATCGCTGCACACGATCTGCGAGGAGGCGCGTTGCCCGAACATCTCCGAGTGCTGGGGCCGCGGCACCGCGACGTTCCAGATCCTCGGCGACACGTGCACCCGCGCGTGCCGCTACTGCTACGTCCACTCGGGCAAGCCCGAGTCGCCCCCGGATCCGCTCGAGCCGCTGCGGCTCGCGCAAGCCGCCGCACAGATGCAGCTCAAGCACGTCGTCGTCACCTCGGTCGACCGCGACGACGTTCCCGACCGCGGCGCAGGCCACTACGCGGCGACGATCCGCGCGCTCAAGGCGAAGCTGCCGGAGGCCTCGGTCGAGGTACTGACCCCCGACTTCCTCGGCGTCGAGGAGGAGGCGCTGCAGACGGTCCTGACGGCGCGCCCCGAGGTCTTCAACCACAACATCGAGACCGTGCGCCGCTTGCACGCGCGGATGCGCGGCGCGAAGGCGAGCTATGACGGCGCGCTCCGGCTGCTCCGCCGCGCGAAGGAGATCGCGGACTATCCGGTGCTCACGAAGTCGGGGATCATCGTCGGGCTCGGCGAGACGAACGACGAGGTCGTCGACACGATGCGCGACCTGCGGGCGAACGGCGTCGACGTCGTGACGATCGGCCAGTACCTCCAGCCGAGCGCGAAGCACGCACAGATCGACCGCTGGGTGCATCCCGACGAGTTCCGCTGGTTCCGGGAGCAGGGTGAGGCGCTGGGCTTCGGCTCGGTTTTCTCCGGCCCGCTCGTGCGCTCGAGCTATCGGGCCGACGAGCAGAAGCACGCGGCGTCGACCGGCCGCGGCGCGGTCGCCTACTAGGCCCAGCGAGAAAGGCCGCCCGAAAGCGGCCCTTCTCCCTGGGTCGTGGTGCGAGCTAGTGCGTCGCGGCCGCGAGTGCGGGCACGAGGTTGTTCGCCTTCGGCGAGCCCCAGCCGGTTGCCTGGTCCCATCCCGGGCCTGCCGAGAACCCGGGGATGTTGAACGGAGCGCCCACGCTGTTGTCGCCGACCGTCACGTCGTGGAACACGGACGACGCGCTCGAGCGGCCCAGCGCATAGAGCGTCGGGTTGATCGTCCCGAGGCGGTGTCCGGCTACCTGGTTCGCGATCGCGACGAGCGCGGACCACTGCGGCGAACCGCAGCTGGTTCCGGAGAAACCGAAGAAGTACGTGCCGGCCGGGATGCCGAACAACGCGGCCTCGGCCGGGTCGAGCGTCAGAACGGCCAGCACATCGTGATGTGCGGATGCCGAGTAGGCGATGTCGGGAATCGATCGCATGTGTCCCGAGAACACCCTGTTCTGGTACCCCGGCCGCGCATAGAGGGTGCTGATTCCCGCGCCCTCAGCGGCCAGGACACCGTCGTTCCACACGGTTTCCGAGACGTACTGGCCACCCGGCGTGAGCTCGATGTTGTTCGAGTCGAAGGTCGGCGCAGTCGCCGTCAGATCCGTACCGCCGACCGCGGTGACCCTCGGATCCGTCGCCGGCGTGCTGGCCGCCTTCATCAGGGACTCGCCGTCACAGGTCGGAAGACCGGCACCCTGGTCGCCCGACGAGGCGAACAGCGTCGTGCCGCGGCCGGAGAGCTTCGCGAACACGGCATGCTGCTTCTGCAGGAGTTTCGAGGCCTCGCACTGCTCGGCCTCGCCGAAGCTCTGCGAGACCACGTCGGCGTAGTTCCCCTTGGCCACGGCCTTCGTCGCACTGAGAATGTCGGCGTCGTCATTGGACTTGGCGACGACGAGGTCGATCGTCGCGCCGGGAGCGATCGCGTGCGCCGTCTCGACGTCGAGTGTCGTCTCCGCCTTCCAGCCGAACCCGTTCTCGACGCTCGTCGGCGACGGCGGCCCGTCGGGCTCGATGATGTTCAGTTGCGCGTCCGGCAGGCCGAAATACGCGTTGAAGTCGGCGAGGTCGGACCGGATCGTGTCGCTGCCGTATGCATCGATGATCACGATCGTCGTCCCCGTGCCGTCGAACCCGTTGTCCAGGAGCGACTGGAACCCGTAGGCGTTCCGCATCTGGTCAGGCCCGTAGCAGGTTCCGGCCCGCTGGCAGCTGAGAAGCGGCCCGGGCTGGGTCAGCTTCCCGATCACCTGCGGCTTCGGGTCCGGCCCGACGGCCGGCGTCATCGCGCCACCCGCGGCGGCCGCATGCGGCGCTGCCGCTGCCAGTGCCCCGACCAGCGCGCCGCCGATCGCCAGGAACGCGGCGACCGTCAGCTTCACGCGCCCAGCCCTGGCCACACGAAGCGTCTGCTTCATTCGTCCCCCTTCTCCCTCGATGAGCGCGCGAGCATCACGCGCCTCCGACGTTGGCGGCGCAATTCTGAATCAGACACGACCGAATCGCAAGTAAGAGCCGACGGGCTCCCAGTTCCGGCCGTGTCCGGATCACGACAGCGCTACACTCGCGCAATGCGCGCGGGGGGGATCGCCGCTCTCGTATTCGCTCTCTTGCTCGTCGCTGGTCCGCTGCCCGGCGCAACCGCGCAACAGCCGTTCCCGACCCCGTCGATGGCTGTGACTGCGTCGCCTACTGCCGCGCGGGCGCATCCTGTCCGCCTGACATTGGCTCTGCGCTACAGGATGCAGTGCGGCTACCCGGGCGCAGGGCCGCTCATCGTGCGCTTTCCCGCAGCCATGCGGTTGCCGAAGCGATTTGCCGCCAACGCAGTCCGGCTGTCCGGGAAACCGGTCCTCGCGACGAGGGCGGGGCGAGAGGTGACGGTCACGATCGCTCCTCCCGGCGGCCCGCTCTGCAGCCTCATAGGGCCGGGGTCGTTGAAGCTGGTGTTCACACGGAAGGCGAAGCTTGCGAATCCGAAGCGGGCAGGCACCTATCGCTTCAGGGCGACGCACGCGAACCATGCGTACACCTCGAAGCTCGCGATCCAGCCGGCGGGCTAGCCGTTCGGCTTGGCCATCCGACGGTAGTCGAGAGCCTCGTCGAGCACGGACTCCTCGACGCCCTTCTCCCGCGCGACCTCGCGCAGCGAGCGCCCGGAGGCGGCAGCCTCCTTGACGATCTCCGTCGCGCGGTCGTAGCCGATGTACGGGTTGAGCGC
>JAICLM010000094.1 GCA_025927435.1 Thermoleophilia bacterium
CGAGATGGTCGGGCACACGATCGCCGTCCACGACGGCCGCAAGCACGTGCCCGTGTTCATCTCCGAGCAGATGGTCGGGCACAAGCTCGGCGAGTTCGCGCCGACGCGGACGTTCCGCGGCCACGCCGGCGATCGCACGGCAAAGGTGAAGCGCTGATGGCAGTCGCCGAGCAGGAGCGGGAGACCGTGCGCGCGCAGGCGCGCTGGGTGCACTCGAGCGCGCGGAAGGCGCGGCTCGTCACCGACCTCATCCGCGGCCGCTCGGTCCCGGAGGCGCGCACGATCCTCGCCTTCTCGAACCGCGCCGTCGCCAAGGACGTGGACAAGGTGCTGCGCTCCGCCGTCGCCAACGCCGAAACGCATCCCGCTCTCCACTGGCAGGGCGACGATCTCGTCGTCGTCGCCGCCTACGCCGACGAGGGCCCGACGCTGAAGCGCTGGCGCGCCCGTGCCCGCGGCCGCGTGGCGCGCATCCGCAAGCGCACGTGCCACATCACGATCGAGCTCGCGCAGGGCGTCCCGACGTCCGCCGCCGCCGGCGTTCCGGCGATGGCCGCGCCCGAGCCGGCGCCTGTCGAGGAGCCTGAGCTCGCCGAGGAGCCCGAGACGGTGGACGAGGCCGAAGCGATCGTCGACGAGCCCGAAGCAACCGAGGAGCCGGAGGCCGAAGAGGCCGAGGCCGAGACGTCCGAGCCTGAAGCAGAGGCGGAGACCCCCGAGGAGAGTGACAAGTAGTGGGCCAGAAAATCCATCCGGGCGGGCTTCGCGTGGGCGTCATCCACGACTGGAAGTCCAACTGGTACACCGGCAAGAAGGAGTTCGCGGACTACATCCTCGAGGACGTCCGCATCCGGGAGCACATCTACAACAAGCTCGCGCACGCGGGCCTGTCCGACATCCTGATCCGCAAGGACAAGCAGCGGATCACGGTCGACATCTACACGGCGCGCCCGGGAATCGTGATCGGCAAGTCCGGAGTCGAGGTCGACGCGCTGCGGCGCGACCTGCATGCGCTGACGCAGAAGAACGTCCACATCAACATCAACGAGATCAAGCGGCCGGAGCTCGACGCGAAGCTCGTCGCGCAGTCCATCGCAGAGCAGCTCTCGAACCGCGTCGCCTTCCGGCGCGCGATGAAGCGAGCGCTCGCCTCCGCGATCCGCTCGGGCGCGGCCGGCGTGAAGATCCAGTGCTCGGGCCGCCTCGGCGGCGGCGAGATGAGCCGGCGCGAGATGTACAGCGAGGGACGCGTCCCGCTGCACACGATCCGCGCGGACATCGACTACGGCTTCGTCGAGGCGAAGACGACCGCGGGCCGGATCGGCGTCAAGGTCTGGATCAACAAGGGCGAGATCATGCCGGAGGGCTTCGACACCGGCGACACGCGGCTGGGCGACCAGGACACACGGCGCCGCCGCGGCGGAGCGCTCGAGGGTCTCGGTGCCTCCCGCGAAAGCGGTCGCGGACGCGGCCCCGACCGCGAGGGGCTCGGCCCGGTGCGGCAGCGCCGGCGCGGCCAGGGCGGTTCCGGCGGTGCAGGTCGCGGCAGGGGACGCGGGCAACCCTCGTCTGGCGCACGCCCTTCGGGCGGCGCGGGTGCGGGCGCACGCCCCGCCTCGGCTCGCCCGGCCGGGCGCGATCGCGCCCGCGGTCAGGACAACGTCGAGCAGCCGCGCACCGACGAGAACGCCGTGTCGGCAGAGGGGCGGGAGCAGCCGGTGATCGAGCCCCAAATTGAAAAGACAGAGCTCGGGGTCGCGCCGCAGGAGGTCGCCGAGGCGCCGGACACGACGACCACGAAGCAGCAGGTCGAGGATCCGACGAAGCTCGAGCAGTCCGGCGATCCCTCGCAGGAGAAGCCCAAGCGCGGCACACGCAAGACGAAAGCGCCGGAAGCGCCGGCGGCAAAGCCGCCGTCGCCCGGCAAGGGCGAGTCGCCTTCGGCGACGGGGAAGGACGGTGAGAGCTGATGCTCATGCCGAAGAAGACCAAGTTCCGCAAGGTGCATCGCGGCCGCCGCGCCGGCTACGCCAGCGGTCAGACGGCCGTGCAGTACGGCGACTACGGGCTCAAGGCCCTCGACGCCGGCTGGATCACGAACCGTCAGATCGAGGCGGCTCGTATCGCGATGACGCGCAAGATCAAGCGCGGCGGCAAGGTCTGGATCAACGTCTTCCCCGACAAGAGCTTCACGAAGAAGCCGGCCGAGACGCGCATGGGCTCCGGCAAGGGCTCGCCCGAGGGCTGGGTCTGTGTGATCAAGCCGGGTCGCGTGATGTTCGAGCTCGCCGGTGTCCCGGAGCCGCTCGCCAAGGAGGCGCTCCGCCTGGCCGGCCAGAAGCTCTCCGTGAAGACGAAGGTCGTGAAGCGAGAGGAAGAGCTCTTTTGACCAGGGCATCTGAACTGAGGGACCTGACGGACGACGAGCTCGGGGATCGGCTCAAGGAGCGGCGGCAGGAGCTCTTCAACCTCCGCTTCCAGTCGGTGACCGGCGCGCTCGAGAATTCGGCGCGACTCAAGCTCGCGAAGCGCGAGATCGCGCGGATCCTGACGGTCGTGAACGAACGCGAGGCAGAGAAGGCGAAGGCAAGTTAGAGATGGCTGAGAAGAACGACGAGAAGAACGAAGAGCAGATCGAGGCGACCCCGGCTGCGCCGGAGTCGGCGGAGGAGACCCCGGTCGAGGCCGAGGCTTCGGTCGAGGAGCCTCAGGCCGCCGAGGAGCCTGCCCCCGAGGAGCCGGAGGCTGCCGAAGAACCCCCCGCTGAGGAGCCTGCGGCTGAGGAGCCTGCGGCTGAGGAGCCTGCGGCTGAGGAGCCTGCGGCTGAGGAGCCTGCGGCCGAGGAGCCTGCGGCGGAGGAACCCGCCGCTGAGGAGCCTGCGGCCGAAGAGCCCGTGGTCGAGGAGCCGGCTGCCGAAGCGCCCGCCGCCGAGGCCGAGCAACCCACCGAGGCCGAGGCCGACACCGGCCCGAGCGAGGAGGCCGAGGCTGCGCCTGTTCCCCAGTCGGAGCCGAAGAAGAAGCGCAAGCGCCTCCCGCGCCGGCTACGCCCGCAGAAGACTCGCTCGCGCCACAAGCCGACCGGCACGCGCAAGCCGATCGTCCGCCAGCCGAAGCCGGATCACGAGCGCGGCCGGCGTCAGGAGCGCCGCGGCATCGTGGTCTCGAGCGCGATGGACAAGACGATCGTCGTCAAGGTCGACGTGATCACCTCGCACCAGCGGTACAAGAAGGTCATCCGGCGGAGCGTCAAGTTCCACGCACACGACGAGCAGAACGCCGCGAAGGTCGGCGACGTCGTCCGCATCGTCGAGACGCGCCCGCTGTCGGCCACCAAGCGCTGGCGCCTGGCCGAAGTGGTGGAGGCGGCCAAGTGAGCGCCACCTCGCGCACGCTTCGCACCCTGGATGCGGCTGCAAACCGTCGCATCCCGGCGTCCTCGGTCGCATCGGTAGCCGCCGGCTACGAATGCTTCCTGCGTCCCGGCGCTGCTCGGTTTTCGCCGCCCCAGGGCACCAATCGCACGAGAGGTGACGCTCAGTGATCCAGCAGGAATCCCGCCTCAGGGTCGCCGACAACACCGGCGCCCGCGAGATCCTCTGCATCCGGGTCAAGGGCGGACATCACCGCCGCTACGCCCGGGTCGGCGACATCATCGTCGGCACGGTCAAGACCGCGACCCCGCAGGGCGCCGTCAAGAAGGGCGAGGTCGTGCAGGCGGTCGTCGTCCGGACGAAGAAGCCGTTCAGCCGCGACGACGGCACCACGATCGCGTTCGACGAGAATGCCGCCGTGATCATCGACCAGGCGCGCAACCCGCGCGGCACGCGCATCTTCGGGCCCGTCGCCCGCGAGCTGCGCGAGAAGAACTTCATGAAGATCGTCAGCCTTGCTCCGGAGGTGCTCTGACCGTGGCTCAGACCATGAAAGTGAGAAAGGGCGACGTCGTGCACATCCTCCGCGGCAAGGACGCCGGCAAGGAGGGACGCGTACTCGAAGCGCTGCCCAAGCAGGGGCGCGTCGTCGTCGAGAACATCAACGTCGTCAAGCGGCATCGCCGCCCGCGGCCGATCCAGAACACGACCGGCCTCGGCGGCGGGGGGATGACTCCCGGCGGGATCATCGACCTCCCCGCGCCGCTGCCGGTCTCGAACGTGATGGTCGTCTGCCCCGTGTGCGGCAAGCCGACCCGCGTGGGGACGATCGAGAAGACGGTCAGAGACCGGAAGGTTCGCGTCCGCGTCTGCAAGAAGTGCGGCGAGGAGATGGATCGCGGATGAGCGCCGTAGCCGACACCTACACGCCGCGCCTGAAGGAGCAGTACGAGAACGAGATCCGGCCCCGCCTCAAGGAGGAGCTCGCGCTCGACTCGATCATGCAGGCTCCGCGCATCGAGAAGATCACGCTCAACATGGGCGTCGGCGAGGCGAAGACCGAGTCGAAGCTGCTCGACTCCGCAATCGAGGAGCTGACGACGATCGCCGGCCAGCGCGCCCAGATCCGGCGCGCCCGCAAGTCGATCGCGCAGTTCAAGGTGCGCGAGGGGATGGCCGTCGGCGCGCGCGTCACCCTCCGCGGCGCGCGGATGTACGAGTTCCTCGATCGGCTCGTGTCGATCGCGCTGCCCCGGATCCGCGACTTCCGCGGCCTCAACCCGCGCTCGCTGGACGGCCGCGGCAACTTCTCGCTCGGCATCCGCGAGCAGCTCATCTTCCCCGAGATCAACTACGACGACATCCAGCAGGTCCGCGGGCTCGACGTGACGATCACGACGAGCGCCGAGAACGACGAGCACGCCCTGGCGCTCTTGCGCGCGCTCGGCCTGCCGTTCGCGGACGGCGACAGGAGGGAGCAGTAATGGCCAAGACGTCGCTCGTCGTGAAACAGCGGCGAACCCAGAAGTACAAGGTGCGCAACTACACGCGCTGCAACCGGTGCGGCCGCCCACGCGCGGTCTTCCGCAAGTTCGGGCTTTGCCGGATCTGCCTCCGCGAGCTCGCGCACCAGGGCGCGATTCCCGGCATGACGAAGTCGAGCTGGTAGGAGAGACCGTGCTGACCGATCCGATCGCAGACATGCTCACCCGCATCCGCAACGCCAACAAGGCGCTGCACGAGCACGCGACCATGCCGAGCTCGCGGATGAAGGTGGAGATCGCCCGCCTCCTCAAGGAGGAGGGCTACATCCGCGACTATCACGTGGAGAAGGGCGAGAGCTTCGATACCCTGGTCGTCGACCTCAAGTTCGGCCGCAACCGCGAGCGGGTCATCTCCGGCCTGAAGCGCGTGTCGAAGCCGGGCCGCAGGGTCTACGCGAGGAAGGACCGGCTTCCGCGCGTGCTCGGCGGGATGGGCGTCGCGATCCTCTCGACGTCGTCCGGTCTCGTTACGAGCCGCACCGCGCAGGAGCGCGGGATCGGCGGCGAAGTGGTGGCCTTCATCTGGTAGTGGAATGAGCAGAATCGGCAACGCACCCATCTCTGTCCCCGACGGCGTCACCGTCACGATCGAGCCTGCCCGCGTCGCGGTCGCCGGTCCGCTCGGCACGCTGCAGCAGCAGGTCCCCGCGCGGATGAAGATCGAGCAGCGCGACGGCGAGGTCGTCGTCTCGCGGCCGACCGAACGCGGCGAGGACCGCGCGCTTCACGGCCTGACCCGGACGCTGGTGGCGAACATGGTCCAGGGCGTGACACAGGGCTTCGAGAAAAAGCTCGAGATCCAGGGCGTCGGCTACCGCGCGCAGCTCAAGGGCACCGACCTCGAGCTCAGCGTCGGCTACTCCCATACGGTCACGATCAAGCCGCGCACCGGCATCACCTTCGAGGTTCCGACCCCGACGGAGATCTTCGTCAAGGGGACGGACAAGCAGATGGTCGGTCAGACGGCCGCCGAGATTCGCAAGGTACGCCCGCCCGAGCCGTACAAGGGCAAGGGCATCCGTTACGAGGGCGAGTACGTCCGCAGGAAGGTGGGCAAGCGTGCCTGAGACTCCTGGTCGCGCCCCGCTCACGGGCGGCGGAGCCGCCCCCCGCGGCGCGCTCTCGCCGCTGGCCGCGCGTGCCTGCGCTCGCTCGGCTCGGCCGTACTACCTGTACTGTCCTCGCCTCGCTCGCTTGTCCCGCTTGCCAGCGACGAGCCAGGAGCCTCAGGATGCCTAGCCTGACCGTCAGGGACGCTCGCCTGCGGCGCCACCGGCGCGTGCGCGCGAAGGTGCACGGCACGGCCGAGCGGCCGCGGCTCGTCGTCTTCCGCTCCAACCGCGGCATCGAGGCGCAGCTCGTCGACGACGACGCCGGCAAGACGCTCGCGTCGGCGTCACACCTCGCGCTGGCGAAGTCGTTCAAGGGCGACAAGACGGCGCAGGCCGAGGCGGTCGGGAAGGCGCTCGCCGCGGCCGCGAAGAAGGCCGGCGTGGACACGTGCGTCTTCGACCGCGGCGGCTACCTCTACCACGGACGCGTCAAGGCGCTCGCCGACGGCGCGCGCGAGGGAGGACTCGAGTTTTGAGCACGATCGAATACACCGAGACGCGCGAGCTCAAGGAGCGCGTCGTCGAGATCAACCGCGTCGCCAAGGTCGTCAAGGGCGGCCGGCGCTTCTCGTTCACGGCGCTCGTCGTCGTGGGCGACGAGGTCGACCGCGTCGGCGTCGGCTACGGCAAGGCGCGCGAGGTGCCGCTCGCGATCACCAAGGCCGTCGAGGACGCGAAGAAGAACCTCTTCACCATCCCGAAGCACGGTTCGACGATCACGCACGAGGTGCTCGGCAGATTCGACGCCGCGAGGGTGCTGTTGCGTCCCGCTTCGGAGGGAACCGGCGTCATCGCCGGCGGCGGCGTACGCGCGGTGCTCGAGCTCGGCGGCGTCCGCGACGTGCTCGCGAAGAGCCTCGGGACGACGAACCCGATCAACATGGCGAAGGCGACGGTCGCGGCGCTGCAGGACCTGCGCCGCCCAGAGGACGTGGCCAAGATCCGCGGCAAGCGCATCCACGAGGTGCTCCCTCTCCGGGTCGAGCAGCCGGCAGAGGAGGAAGCTCCTGTCGAAGAGGCCGCGCTCGCCGTCGATGTCGTCGCAGAGCAGCCGGCGGTGCTCGAGGACGCTCCTCCCCAGGAGGCGCCCGCGGAGGACAAGCCTGTCGAAGAGCCGATCGCCGAGGCCGAGCCCGTTACAGAGGCTCCGGCCGAGCCCGCCGCCGAGGAGAAGCCCAAGCGGCGCGGCCTGCGCCGGAAGAAGGACGACGCCTGATGGCGAAGCTCCTCATCACCCAGGTCCGGTCCCAGATCGGGCAGTCCGAACGACATCGCGGTACCCTGCGCGCACTCGGGCTCGGCCGCATCGGCCGCAGCGCCGAGCACGAGGAGTCCCCGGTGCTCGCCGGCATGCTCCGCAAGGTCCGCCACCTCGTGAAGATCGAGAACGCCTGACGCCGATGCCCGAGAAGCAGCTGAATCTCTCCAACCTTTCCCCGGCGCAGCCGCGCGAGGACCGCAAGCGCGTCGGGCGCGGCCTCGGCTCCGGCAAGGGCCGCTACTCCGGCCGCGGCATCAAGGGCCAGAAGTCCCGCTCGGGCTCGCACAAGATGCGCGCCGGCTTCGAGGGAGGCCAGACGAACATCTACATGCGGCTCGGCAAGCTGCGCGGCGCGACGTCCAAGGACGCGATGCCGATCGGCCCGTTCCGCACCTCGACCCAGCCCGTCAACCTCCGCGACATCGATCGGTTCGACGCCGGCGACGAGGTGACGCCCGAGACGCTCGTCGAGAAGCGCCTGATCAAGAACACGCGCA
>JAICLM010000250.1 GCA_025927435.1 Thermoleophilia bacterium
AGCAGTCGGCGCCGCCTCGGTTTCGGCGAGCGTCGCCTCCACCGCCACAGGCAGCTCCGACCCTGCTCCGTACCGGCGCTCGCGGACACGCGCGCGCTTGCCGACGCGGCCGCGGAGGTAGTAGAGCTTCGCGCGGTGGACATCGCCGATCGCGGCGACCTCGATCTTCTCGATCTTCGGCGAGTGGAGCGGGAAGGTGCGCTCGACGCCGATGCCGAACGACTGCTTGCGCACGGTGAAGGTCTCGCGCACGCCGGCTCCCTGCCGCTTGAGCACGATCCCCTCGAAGACCTGGACTCGCCGCCGCGTGCCCTCGATGACCTGGAAATGCACGCGCACCGTGTCGCCCGCCTTGAAGCGCGGCACGTTGCGCAGCTGGGCGCGCTCGAGGTCCTGGATGACGTTGCTCATGGAAAGAGGGCCGGACGGCCGACGGCCCAGAGTACCGAAGAGCCCAGGTCTTCGGTACTGGAAACGGAACTCCGCGGGCCGGAAAGCGCGGTTTCCGGCCCGCGTCGTGCTGCCTCGCTTTGGATGCTCGGGGTTCGAAGGTTCGTGCCGTGCGCTCGCGCGCGGCGGAGGCCGACGCGAGCGCGGTCCGGCCTGCGGCTAAGTCGCCGCTGCGCGCTGCCTTAGCCTCCGGCCTTTGGTCTGGATGGGGTTCGGAACGTTTCGACCCTCGTGCGGTCCCCGCGGCGGAGTAACGGGAGCCGCAGGCGACGCTACGACGCCGCGGAGTAGCGAGCGGACACGCTGCAGGCATGGACGCTCGCGACAGAACAAGCGCGCCGAGCCGCGCAAGCCCAGTGCCCTCAGCACTGAGCCAACGGGAGACCGCGCTCTCTCCCGTTGGCGGAGTTCCCTCAACGCGGGGCGAAGAGCGCAGCTCTTCGCCCCGCGTTACTTGAAGCTGATTCGGTCGGGCGGCCAGTAGACGAAGAAGACGATCCCGATCAGCTTGTCGCTGGGCACCGCGCCCCAGGTGCGGGAGTCGCAAGACTGCGCGCGGTTGTCGCCCATCATGAAGTACGAGCCCGGCGGGACCGTCCAGGTCTGGCCGAAGTGCTGGCTGTCCGCAAGCCGATTCTGGGCGGGGAGATAAGGCTCTTTGAGCTTCACGAACTCGGGCGTCCCGGGTTTCTTGATCAGGATGAAGCCCTTGTCGTTCTCGTGCACGGTCTCGCCGGGGAGACCGATCACGCGCTTCACGAACGTGCCCCCCTCGCCGCATTTGAGAGCGGCCTCGGTCGGCGTGTTGAAGACGACGATGTCTCCGCGCGAGGGAGAGCCGAAGTCGAGGCAGATGCGGCAGGCGAGCACGCGGTCGCTGGAGTCGCCGAGGCAACCCGGGTTCGCCGGGCCCTTCGCGCAGTTCAGCGTCGGCTCCATGGAGGACGACGGGATCCGGTACGGGTTGACGACCCATTGCTTGAGCGCGAGCACGATCAGGATCGCGCCGGCGATCGTGAGGACCCAGTCGAGCGTGACCCGAACGCCGCGCGGCAGGCCGGGAAAGAGGCGGGCGAGCGGGTCGCGGCTGTGTCTGGGCGCATACCGCTCCGCCCCTTCCTCGTCGGCGAAGGGGTCCTCGGCCTGCCGGTACCCGTAGTAGCCGTACCCCGGCTCCTCGGAGCGCTGCCAGTCGCCCCGCGTCTCGCCGTGACCCGGCCGTTCCCAGGCCGAGCCCGAGCTCGGCCAGCCGGTCGGGGACTCCGCCCCCGGCTGCGGCTCGTCGTCGTCCTCGGGCCAGTGGCTGCGGAAGTGGCTCGTCTCGGGCTCGTCCTCGGCCCAGCCGCCCGTCTCCTGGCGACCGACGTCGCCGTCGTCCTTCTCGTCCTCGTCGCCGAGCTCGCGCCGGTAGCTGCCCCAGTCGTCGCTCATCTCACCTGCTCCCGCCGCCAGGCCTCGACGCGCGCGTGGTCGCCCGACAGCAGCACCTCGGGAACCGACCAGCCGTTGAAGTCGGCCGGCCGCGTGTAGTGCGGGTACTCGAGACCCCCGCCGAGCTCCGCCGAGAAGCTCTCGACTTCACCCGACCCCTCGGCGAGCGCGCCGGGCAGCCTGCGCGCGACCGCGTCGAGGACGATCATCGCCGGCAGGTCGCCGTTCGAGAGGACGTACGGGCCGACCGAGAGCGCGTCCGTCGCCAGATGCTCGACGATCCGCTCGTCGAACCCCTCGAAGCGGGAGGAGAGGAGCGCGAACGCCGGCAGTGCGGCGAGCTCCTCGACGACCGGCTGGGTCAGCGGACGCCCCTTCGGCGAGAGCGCGATCACCGGGCCGGGCGGCTTCCCACCATAGGCGGCGTCGACCGCGGCCGCCACGACGTCGACCCGCAACACCATTCCCGCCCCGCCGCCGTACGGCTCGTCGTCGACCTGCCCCGCGCGGAGCGGCGTCGAGTCTCGGTAGTTGAAGAGCCTCAGCTCGAGCTCCGTGCCGAGAACGCTCGCGACGGGGCGCTGCTCGGTCAGCCAGGCATAGGCGTGGGGAACGAGTGTGAAGACGTCGATACGCACGGGCTGGGCTCAATCCGGGTCTGCGAACCCCACGGCGACAACGATTCGCCCACCGGCCAGATCCACCTGCCGGACGCACGCTTCGACGAGGGGCAGTGACGCACCGGAGTCGAGCTCGAGCACGTCGTTGCCAGGGTACTCCAGCACTTCGCGCACCCGCCCGAGCTGCCGTCCGCCCTCCTCCTCGACGCTGAGTCCGACCAGCTCGAAGACGTAGAACTCGTCCTCGTCGGTGAGGCCCGGCAGCGTCGCGCGCTCGACCGAGAGCTCGGCACCGCGCTCGACGTCGCGGTCGAGGCGGATGACCGGCCGCCCGCCGGAGCCGTGGCGCGAGGCGACGACGGTCGCCGGCTCACCACCCGTGTACAGCGTCGCGCCCTCGGCGAAAACGCCCTTCCGCGCGCTCGCTCCCTCGACGAAGAAGCCACCGTCGAGCCCATGCGGCTTCCCGACCCGTCCGACCGTCACCAGATCAGAGCCCACGTTCGGTGAACTCTGAAACTGCTTCCTCGCGTGACGCCTTCAGCTCGGCGCCCTCGTACGGCGTCCGCCGGTGGACGAGGTCGAGCAGCCAGTACGC
>JAICLM010000211.1 GCA_025927435.1 Thermoleophilia bacterium
CCGCCGCCGCTGCCCGCTCGGCCGCGACGCCTTTTCCTTCGAGCACGAAGGCCCGCACCGACTCGTCCACCGCAGCCAGGTAGCCGTGCAGAAGCTGCTCGGTCTCGTACGCCTCGGCCGCGACCCAGGCGCCCTCGCGCAACTTCAGCACCGCCTCGTGCGCGGTCGCGAGCTCACTCCCGGCGCCGGCAACGAGGAAGCGCTCCTGCTCCCCCATCTCGGGCAGCGGCGCCGCGAGCGCCTCGTCCACAGCGCCCGCCAGCCACCCGATGTCCTCCCCTCGCAACGCCGCGATCGCGGCGACCGCAGACGTGTAGCTCGCGGTGTGGCACCAGCTCTCCTCGATCTCCGGCGTGCAGACGACCACCTCGTCGCAGAGCTCGGCGATCGGCCCGTCCGCCTTCCCGGTCACGAGCCATCGCGGGCCCGACCACGAGCGGGCGGCCTCGAGCGTGAGCGGTGTCTCCCCTTCGTGCGAGACGAGGACGAGCAGATCCGCGTCCCGCTCGGGTTGCAGGACGAGCTCAAGAGCCTGCACCGCCTCACCCCCGGTCATGGCCGCGTGGAACGACGTGCCGCAGCCGGTGAAGAGCAGGCGCGCGCCGTCGGGGAAGCGCCGATCGGTCGGCACCTGGGCCAGCCATTCGGGCTGGGCGGCGGTCGCCCGTCTGGTCTGCTCGCCGTGCACGCGCGATACGTCTATACGATCGAGCGCTGTGACGGTGTTCCAACGAGAGACGCTCGACAACGGGCTGCGCGTCCTCACGGCCGACCTGCCCTACGCGCAGTCGGTGTCCGTGCTCGTGATGCTGGCCGCGGGCTCGCGCTACGAGACCGAGGAGACGGCCGGGATCGCGCACTTCTCCGAGCACATGTTCTTCAAGGGGACCGAGCAGCGGCCGAGCGCCAAGGAGATCGCGGGCGCGATCGATGCGATCGGCGGCGAGTTCAACGCGTTCACCGGCAAGGAGTACACGGCGTACTACGTCAAGTGCGCGGCCGAGCACCGCGACGTCGCGCTCGACGTGCTCGTCGACATGCTCCGCAACGCCCGCTTCGAGGAGGAGGAGATCGAGCGCGAGAAGGGCGTGATCGTCGAGGAGATGAACATGTACTACGACACGCCGCGCGACTTCATCGGCAGCGTGTACGAGCATCTTCTTTGGGGCGACCAGCCGCTCGGCCGCGACATCATCGGCAACAAGGAGACGGTCCGCGGCGCGACGCGCGACACGTTCATGGGCTACCTCGACCGGTGGTACAAGCCGTCGCGCATGGTGCTCGGCGTCGCCGGCCGCATCGGCGACGGCCTGCTGGAGCGGGCGCAGGAGCTGCTGGGCGATCTTCCCGCCGGCGAGACCGGTGAGCCCGAGCCGACGACGCCGCATGCGAACGGCCGCGTCCGCGTTCACAGCAAGCAGTCCGAGCAGGCGCACGTCTCACTCGGCGTGCACAGCCTCCCGCTCGACCATCCCGACCGCTACGCAATCCAGCTGCTCGCGACGATGCTCGGCGGGGGGATGTCGTCGCGCCTCTTCAGCGAGGTCCGGGAACGGCGCGGGCTCGCGTACTACGTCTACGGCCTCAACCACAGCTACACCGACGCCGGCACGCTCTATTCGCAGGCGGGGGTGGACATCGCCCGCATCGACGACGCCGTGGCGACGATCGCCGGAGAGCTGCGCAAGATCGCGACCGAGCCGCTGCCTGCCGAGGAACTCGAGAAGGCGCGCAACTTCGCCAAGGGCCGCTTCGTCCTGCAGCTCGAGAGCCCGCAGGGGCTGATGCTGTTCGGGCTCCGGAAGGAAGTACTCGAGCGGCGGCTCCCCGATCCCGACGAGATCCTGGGCGGCCTCGACGCGGTCACGAGCGACGACGTGGCGAGGGTCGCCTCGGAGCTGATCACAGCCGATCGCCTCCGCCTTGCGGTGATCGGCCCGTTCGACGACGCTTCGCGCTTCGAGCCGCTGCTCGACGGCTAGGCCTCCGGGCGAGAACGCTCGCGCAGCCGAGAGCTGCCGCTGAACCTGGCCGCCCAGGCCGGCCAGGCGAGTGGGCTAGCTCCTTTCGAGACCGATGACGCGGGGGAAGGCTCGGAGGCCGAGGCCGACGGTCTCGCGGATCCGTGCCGGCAGGCCCGGCTCCGGCGGCGGCGGCAGCTCGATCGGCAGGTCGGCCAGCTCCACGAAATAGAGCGGCATCGTGCCCAGTCCTTCCAGCTCCTGGTCGACGCGCTCTGCGCGGTCCCGAACTTGTGGCTCCAGGCTCTGGTAGAGCGGCTCGGACATCAAGACGTACTCCGCTGCGGGGACGCTGTTCTTCAGCATCCGGTGCACGGCGATCACGTCCACCCCGACGAGCTTCTCGGTCTCGCGGATGCGTTGGGACACGACGTCGCCGAGGTGCACGACGAACTTGACGTGCAGCTTCCCGATCTGGCGGCAGGCATCGCAGACGCAGAGGTTGTGCGCGACCATCCACTGCTGCCTGGCATGAAACGCCCGGTACATGGCGAGTGCGGCCGGTAGCCAGCCGCCCGAGCTGTCCGGCGCCTGCTGCTCGTGCGCAGCCGAGAGGAACAGTGCGTCGCCTTCGACCTCGACGAGTCTCAGAGCCGGCGCCGCGTCGAGCATCGACTCGAGCAGGCGGCGGGTGATCTCCTGTGAATGGGCGAGATTCAGCCGGTGGAGCCGCATGAACTCCGTGTAACCGGCGATGTCCGCGAGGAGCAACAGCGCACGATCAGGCATCTGTGCCGCCGAGTCTACGACCAAACCCTTCGGACTACGAACGGAACCTCGTGGCTCCGGTCAACGGGCACGCCGAGCAGATCGTGCCCGGCGCTTCCATCTCTTCCGGCGGCGGCCCTACGTCGGTCGGCGGCCCAGTTGGCACCTAGCCCGGACTCGCCCGTTGGAGTGCCTTCGACCTCCGCAGCCGTTCCGCTCGTACGCGAGGTTTCTACCATTCGCCACGGACGGCGCCCAGCCTCTAAAGGGGCAATGCGTCGAGGTCGGCCTCGATGTGCTTCCTGTCCTCGGGGTCGGCGATCTTGGCCGTGTCCTCGCGCGCGAGCTCGTAGTGCCGGCGCGCCTCGTCCATCTCGCCGGCGGTGAGGTGGGCCCGCGCCAGCGCCTCCCGTGCCCCGGCGATGTCCCAGTCCTCCATCTCGTCCGGCGCGGACTCGACCAGCTCGAGGCAGCGGCGCGCATGATGGAGCGCCGGCTCGGGCCGGCCGAGGATCGAGTACACGCGTGAGCACAGCCACTCGCTGCGCGCGCGGTTCGCCGTCGTCCCGCCGCCCTGCATCCAGTGGTACGCCGAGGCGTGCGCGCAGTGGAGCATCTCCTCGCCGGGCGCGCCCATCAGCGTCCAGGTTCGGTTGTAGAGGTCGATGCCGAGGCGGCGGTGCTCTTCGGTCTCGAGTGACTCCGAGCGCATTCCCATGATCGTCTCCCTTCCGTCGATGAGTCGCTGCAGCTTCCCGCGGGACGCGCGTAGCGCCGAGTCGCGGATCGCCATCTGCCGCTGGTGCGAGACGAGCGCGGCGCGAAGCGCGGCCGGGTCCCCGGCGTCGAGCGTCGCCCGGATCTCCTCGAGCGGCATGTCCAGCCTGCGCAGAAGCCGGATCGCCTCCGCCCGGTCGACCTGGTCCGGCGAGTAGAAGCGGTAGCCAGTCTCGTCGTCGACCGCGGCCGGCACGAGCAGCCCGATCTCGTCGTAATGGCGCAGCGCCTTGACGCCTACGCCCGTGAGGCGCGAGAAGCGGCCGATCGGCATGAGCTGCATCCTGCGCAGCATCGTGCCTCCCGCAAGGGGAGAGTCAAGGGGAGCCCGAGGGCTCCCCCTGTCTCATCAGGCCTCGGCTTCCTGGGCCTTCTCGTCGGCCGCGCGCTTCTCGATCTCGTCGACCACGGTCGGGTCGGCGAGGGTCGTCGTGTCGCCGAGCTGGCGGTCGTTCGCCACGTCCCGCAGCAGGCGGCGCATGATCTTGCCGCTGCGAGTCTTCGGCAG
>JAICLM010000112.1 GCA_025927435.1 Thermoleophilia bacterium
GCCCTGACCCGTCGGCAAAAGAGGATCTCGCCGTCGATGACGCAACCCGCGCCCGCGCGATCTTCACATCGGAGCCGCGCTTCGCAAAGCACCCGGGCGTTCGGGTTTCGCAGCGCCGGGAGCGCGGCTCTACAGCATCGGTCGATCACCAGGACGGCGTCCAGCACCACGAAGCGTGGCCGAGTCCTCGCGCAGCGACCCAGGCCCGGCAAGACACTCGCGAAGCGCGGCAAGATCAACCTCACGGTCGGCAAGGGCTGAGCGCAAGATCGGCCGGCAGAGAGAGCGGACGACGGGGCTCGAACCCGCGACCCTTGGCTTGGGAAGCCAATGCTCTACCAACTGAGCTACGTCCGCCGACTGCCGCGATTGTAGCCCGGCCATAATGGAACTCCAGACAGCGAGAAGCGAGACAGGGAGATTTCCATGCCGCACACCGAGCTGCACGAGACCGCGCGCGCGCTCGTCGCCGAGGGGAAGGGGATCCTCGCCGCCGACGAGAGCGACGGCACGATCAAGAAGCGCTTCGACACGATCGGCGTCGACTCGACCGAGGAGAACCGCCGCGCCTACCGCAACCTTCTCTTCACGACGCCGGGTGCCGAGGAGTACATCAGCGGCGTCATCCTCTTCGACGAGACGATTCGCCAGAAGGCGGACGACGGCACGCCGTTTCCGGAGCTGCTCGCCTCGAGAGGCGTCATCCCGGGCATCAAGGTCGACAAGGGCGCGAAGCCGCTCGCGCTCGCCGAGGGCGAGACGGTGACCGAGGGCCTCGACGGGCTGCGGCAACGGCTCGAGGAGTACCGCGAGCTCGGTGCGCGCTTCGCGAAGTGGCGCGCGACGTACTCGATCACGGACACGATGCCGAGCGAGTACTGCATCTGGACGAACGCGCACGCGCTCGCCCGCTACGCCGCGCTCTGCCAGGAGGCCGGGATCGTCCCGATCGTCGAGCCCGAGGTGCTGCAGGACGGGACGCACTCGATCGAGCGCAGCGGCTTCGTCACGTCGCGCGTCCTCGCCGCCGTCTACACCGAGCTGTTCGACCAGCGCGTCGACGTCGCCGGAACGCTGCTCAAACCGAACATGGTCCTGTCCGGCTACGAGGCGTCGGATCGGGCCGACGTCGACGAGGTCGCCGAGGCGACGATCCACACGCTGACGAAGCACGTGCCGGCGGCGGTCCCCGGAATCGTGTTCCTCTCGGGCGGCCAGTCGGACGAGGACGCGACCGCCCACCTCAACGCGATGAACGCGCGCCGTCCGCACCCGTGGCAGCTGTCCTTCTCCTACGGCCGGGCGCTGCAGGCACCCGCGCTGAAGGCGTGGGGCGGCAAGGAGGAGAACATCGAGGCGGGCCAGCGCGCCTACTACCACCGCGCGAAGATGAACGCGGCCGCGCGTACCGGCGCCTATGGCCCGGAGATGGAGCGGGAGGCCGTCGGCGTCGGATGAGGCTGACCGACGCCGGCCTGGAGACGGTGCTCGTCTTCGACGAGGGCATCGAGCTCCCGCAGTTCGCGGCATTCCCGCTCGTCGACAGCGATGAGGGCCGAGCCGCGCTCCGGCGGTACTACGAGCCGTTCCTCGCGCTCGCGCAGGATCGCAGCGTTCCCCTCGTCCTGTCCGCGCCCACGTGGCGCGCGAACAGCGACTGGGGTCGCCTGCTCGGGTACGAGGGCCAGGATCTGGCGGACGTCAACAAGCGCGGCGTCGCGTTCATGGAGTCCCTGCGCGACCAGTCACTCCAGCCGGACGAGCGTGACAACGTCGAGATCGAGGGCTCGATCGGGCCGCGCGGCGACGCATACCGCCCGAGTCTCGTGATGGACGCGGCCGAGGCGGAGCGGTACCACGCTGTGCAGGTCAGCACCCTCGCCGACGCCGGCTGCGGGCAGGCGACGGCGCTCACGCTCACCTACCCGGAGGAAGCGATCGGGATCGCGCGGGCGGCGAGCGCGACAGGACTGCGAATCCGGATCGGGTTCACGGTCGAGACCGACGGCCGTTTGCCGAACGGCGACTCGATCGAGGACGCGATCCTCGCCGTGGATCACGCGACGGACAGCGCGGTCGAGTCCTTCATGATCAACTGCGCTCACCCGACCCACTTCGCCGAGGCCCTGCCGGAAGGCGATGCGCGAGGGAGGATCGGCGGGCTGCGGGCGAACGCCTCGAGGCTGAGTCACGCGGAGCTCGACGAGGCTGAGGAGCTCGACTCCGGCGACCCGGACGACCTCGCCGCGCGCTACCTCGACCTTCGCCGCGACCTGCCCGCCCTCGAGCTCGTCGGCGGCTGCTGCGGGACCGACATCCGCCACGTGACCGCGATCTGCGACGCGTGGCTCGAAACTGCCTGACGGCTATTCGACCGGCCAGGGCAGGTCCACCGGGACGAACTCGCCCGGCCAGTCCGCGTACGCCTCGTCCGGATTCGGCGTCTCCTTCGCGACAGAAGCCCCGTGCTTCGCCGCGACCTCGCTGACCGGGTAGTGGAGCTGCTCGTCCTGGATGCGCCCGCCGATCATGAGGATCGCGCACGGCCCGTCGCCGGCGCCGACGAAGATGTGGCGCGTCCCCGCCGGGCAGTGGAAGAAGTCCCACTGGCGGAGCGGCCGCTCCTGCTCCTCGACGATCAGCGTGCACTCGCCGGAGAGGACGAGGAACGCTTCGCGCACGTTCTCGGAGTGGTAGAGCGCGCTCGGCTCGCCGGGCCAGACGACGTGGACGTTGACGCCGAAGTCCTTGAACGGCCCTCCTCTGGGCTCGAGCGGGAGGACGGCACCGCCCTTCTCCTCGTTGCGGAAAGCGGCCGCGTCGGCGAGGTTGAGCACGAACCATCCGTCCGAGGCCGGGTTCCGGCCGTTCGGCAGCTCGTCGAACGTCGCCTCGTCCATCGCCCCCTCCTCTACGTGTACTCGAATCCGGTCAAGGCCGAGAGCTTTGCAAGCGACTGCTGCGCAACGACGCGGCGGACCGTTCCCGAGCGCGAGCGCATGACGATGGAGTCCGTCTCTGCGCCACCGGGCGAGTAGGCCACACCCCGTAACAGCGGCCCGTTCGTCACTCCTGTCGCAGCGACGAACACGTCCTCCCCGGACACGAGATCGTCGGTGTGGAGGACACGCTCGGGGTCGAGACCTGCACCCAAGAGCTGCTGCCGTTCCTCGTCGCTGCGTGGCCAGAGGCGGCCCTGGATGCCGCCGCCGACACACTTCAGTGCGGCCGCCGAGATCACGCCCTCCGGAGTACCGCCGACGCCGTAGAGCATGTCGACGTTCGTCCCCTGCTGGCCGGCAGCGATCGCCGGCGCCACGTCGCCGTCACGGATCAGCCGGACGCGCGCGCCCGCCTCGCGGAGCTCGGCGATGAGGTCGTCGTGCCGCTCCCGTTCGAGGACGATGACGTCCACTTCCCTCGTCGCTTTGCCGAGCGCCCCGGCGACCGCGCGAACGTTCTCGCTCGGGCTCTTGGCGATGTCGATCGCGTCGATCGCGCGCGGCCCGACCGCGATCTTCTCCATGTAGACGGCCGCACCCGGGAAGAGCATCGTCCCACGCTCAGCCACCGCGATCACCGCGATCGCCCCGGTCTGCCCGAGCGCGGTGAGCCGCGTGCCCTCGAGCGGATCGACCGCGACGTCGACCTCCGGCCCCTCGCCGTTCCCGACCTCCTCGCCGTTGTAGAGCATCGGCGCCTCGTCCTTCTCCCCCTCGCCGATCACGACGACGCCGCGCATCGAGACGCTGTCGAGGACGAAGCGCATCGCGTCGACGGCCGCCTGGTCCGCGCCCTCCTTGTCGCCGCGCCCGATCCAGCGCGCGGCTGCCATCGCGCCCGCCTCGGTGACGCGGACGAGCTCGAGCGCGATGTTGCGGTCGGGGGCATGCCGTGCGCTCACGGCTTCACATCCTGTCAGGTGCCTCGACTCCGACGAGCTCGAGGCAGGTTGCGATCACCCGCTGCGTCGCCAGGCAGAGGCCGAGCCGGAACACCTCTTGCTCGCTCTCGAGCACGCGGTGCTCGTGGTAGAAGCGGTGGAAGTCGTCGGCGACCCGGATCGCGTAGGCCGGCACAGCCTGCGGCCCACGCTTCGCCAGCGCGTCGGCGACGACCCCCGGCAGCTCCGCGAGCCGCTTCACGAGCTCGCGCTCCTCCGTCGCGAGCGAGCCGGAGAGTGACAACTTGTTACTTGCGTTCTCTGGAGCGTTGCGGAGGATCCCGGCGATCCGGGCGTGCGCGTACTGCACGTAGTAGACCGGGTTCTTCTGCGACCGCTCCGCGGCGAGGTCCACGTCGACCTCGATCGTCTGGTCCGGCCCGCGGTTGACGAGGTACCAGCGCGCGGCGTCGACGCCGATCTCGTTCACGAACTCGTCGAGGAAGACCACGTCACCGCGGCGCTTCGACATCTTGGTCTGCTCCCCGCCGCGCGTCAGGTGAACGAGCTGATACAGGAGCACTTCCACGCGGGCAGGGTCGTAGCCGAGCATTCGCGCGACGGCGGCGTACCAGTTGCGCGTGCCGTGGTGGTCGGCGCCGAGCACGTAGATCGCCCGGTCGAAGCCGCGCTCGAGCTTGTCCACGAGGTAGGCGACGTCCGCGGCGCGGTAGGTCGGCGTGCGGTCGTCCGAGCGAAGGAGGACGCGATCCTCGTCGTCGCCGTACGCGGACGATCGAGCCCAGAGTGCACCGTCCTTCTCGTACGTGTCGAGCCGCGGCAGGAGCTCGGGCAGGCGCTGCTCGAGCTCGCTCTGCCGGCGGAAGGTGTCGAAGTGGATGCGGAACCGGTCGAGCGACGCTTCGATCTCCTTCAGCATCAGCGGGACCGGGTCGCCCTTCAGAGCCGCGAGGTCGTCGATATACGCGCCCCGGTATCCGTCCTCGGGCGGCTCCTCCCCGCGGCGAACGGCCTCGACGGAGGCGCGGAACCGATCCATCTGCGCACCGGAGTCGTTGTAGTAGTACTCGCGCTCGACCTCGTGCCCGGTGAGCGCGAAGAGGCGTGCGACGGCGTCGCCGTAGGCGCCGTTCCGCGCGGACGCCACCGTGAGCGGCCCCGTCGGGTTCGCAGAGACCATCTCGACCTGCACGCGCGTCCGCTCGTGGGCGCCGCCTCCCCCGTACCCGTCGCCGTCGTCGAGGATCCCGCCGACCGCGCCGGCGAACCATTCGTCGCGGAGGAAGAGGTTGACGAACCCCGGGCCGGCGATCTCGGCGCGCTCGACGACCTCCAGCCCGGCGGCAGTGTCCGCGATCTCGGCTGCGATCTCCCGTGGCGCGCGTCGCCGCGCACCCGCGAGTTGGAGCGCGGCGTTGGTCGCGTAATCGCCGTGCTCCACGTCCGCCGGCCGCTCGAGCTCGAGCTCCGCCCCGGTCGCCTCGGCGAGCGACGCCGCGAGCTCCTTGACGGGATCAGCCGGCAACGGCCTCGCCGGCGGCGAACAGGTCCTCCAGCGCCCGGATCTCGTCCGGCGAGCCCACGCCGATCAGCACATCGCCGATCTCGATCGGGGTGTCCGGCTCCGGGGTCGTGTCGAAACTGCCGTCCGCCTTCCGCAGCGCGATCACGATCGCTCCCGTCTCGTGCCGGATGCGGAGCTCGCGGATCGTCCGCCCCGCCGCCGCGCACGTCTGGCGAACCTCGATCTCGGCGAGCTGGAGATCCGGGCCGGTCGCCGTCGTCACCACGTCGAGGAACGCGGTCACCTGGGGCTTGAGCACGAGGTTCGCCATCACCTGTCCTGCGGTCGTGTACGGGAGCACGACGCGGTCGGCACCCGCGAGGGTCAGCTTCTTCTCGGCATCGGCGCCGGAGGCACGCGCGACGATCGTCAGGTCGGGACGCGCCGAGCGGGCCGAGAGCACGACGTAGAGGTTGTCCGCGTCGTCGTCGGAGGCGGCCACGAGCCCCTGCGCACGCTCGAGGCCTGCCTTGCGCAGGTTGTCGTCATGCGTCGCGTCGCCCTCGACGAGGAGGGCCCGATCCTCCCGGGCCGCCGCGACCGCATCCTCGTGGAAGTCGAGCACGACGAACGGGACGTCCGCTGCGCGGAACTCCTCGGCGACGCGCTGCCCCACGCGTCCGTAGCCGCAGATGATGAAGTGGTCGTGCAGGTGGTGGATCGTCCGCTCCCTTCGGCGCTCGGCCAGCGCGCCCGTAAGGACGCCGCCGGCGATCGACTCGAAGATAACCGCACCCGCGTAGGCGATGAGGGTCACGCCGGCAATCACGAGGACGAGCGAGACCATCCGCGCGCTGTCGCTCTTCGGAACCGAGTCGAGCCCGGTGAGCGTGACGGTCACGGCCGAGCGGTAGAGCGACTGGAACCACGGCTCGTGCAGCGTCTGCCGGAAGGCGACCGTCCCGGCGACCAGCGTGAGCGCGACCGCGACGAGCAGTCGCGCAGCCTGACGGGGACGGACGTTCGGATCCATGCTCCTAGTATGTGGCCATGGAAGAAGACGAGCTCGGCCCACCCGACCCGGACTCGGACGAGCGGCGGCTCAACATCCAGATGCCCGCCGAGCTCGTGGGCGGCACGTACGCGAACTTCGCGAACGTCAGCTTCTCGCCGTACGAGTTCACCCTGACCTTTGCCCGCATCGAGCACGAGGTCGAGGAGGGCGACGTACCCGGCGCGGTCGTCGCCAGGGTCAACGCCTCGGCGCGGTTCATCCCCGAGCTGATCGCGGCGCTGCAGGACTCGTACTCGAAGTACGTGACGCGCGAAGGCATCCGGAATCTGCCCGA
>JAICLM010000241.1 GCA_025927435.1 Thermoleophilia bacterium
CACCCTCGCCCAGTTTCGTGACGCCCTCGGCGTAGGCCGCAAGACGGCGCAGCTGTACCTCGAGCGCTTCGACGCGGACGGGGTGACGCGGCGCGTCGGAGATGCGCGAGTCCTGCGCCGCCGTTAGGCGTCCCAGGCGACCGGCAGCGCGACAAGGCTGCGGAAGAGCGGCACGGGGCGCCAGCGAACGTCCTCTTCCGCGACGGCAAGCCGTAGCGCGGGCAGGCGTCGCAGGAGCGTTGCGAGCGCGATCTCGGCCTCGAGCCGCGCGAGCGGTGCGCCGAGGCAGAAGTGGCAGCCGCGGCCGAACCCGAGATGCCGCGAGTCGCGCTCGGCGCACAGGTCGAGCGTGTCCGGCTCCTCGAACCGCTCGGGGTCGCGGTCGGCAGCGCCGAGGACGACGATCACCGACTCGCCGCGCCTGATCCTGCAGCCGCGAAGGTCCACATCGACAGCCGCCCAGCGGTTCAGTGTCCGCTCGACCGGGCCGTCGAATCGGATCAGCTCCTCGACGGCCCGGGGCAGAAGCGACGGATCACGCTCGAGCAGGGCACGCTGCTCGGGATGTGTCAGGAGCGCGAGCGTCGCGTTACCGATCAGGCTCACGGTCGTCTCGTGGCCGGCGACGATCAGGATCGCGACCATGCTCGACAGCTCCTCCTCGGAGAGCGTGTCGCCGCCGTCCTCGACCGCCACGAGCGCGCTGACGAGGTCCTCTCCGGGCTCAGCGCGCCGCAGCTCGAAGAGCTCGTGCAGATAGGCCGCGAACTCCACCATCCGAGTGCCGAAGCGTTCCAGCTCGTCAGCGGCGAGCGCCGGCCGCACGATCGCATCCGACCAGACGCGGAAGCGGTCGCGGTCCGCCGGCGGCACGCCGAGCAGCTCCGCGATCACCGTGATCGGCAGCGGAAACGCGAAGTCCGACACGAGCTCCATCTCGCCGGCGGGAAAGACGGGATCGAGCAGCGCGTCGGCGATCTCCTGGATCCGCGGCCGCAGCAGCTCGATCATCCGCGGCGTGAACGCCTTGGAAACGAGGCGGCGCAGCCGCCGGTGGTCGTCGCCGTCCCGGTTGAGCATGTGGCTGTCGACGAACTTGATGGCATCGGGGAGGGTCGCCTCCCACTCTGCGAGCCGTTCCGGGGCGAGCGCCAGCCGCGGGTCGCGGACGAAACGCTCGTCGTCGAGCAGGACCGCCTCCGCGTCCTCGTAGCGGGTCACCCACCAGATCGGCGTCTCGCCGTCGATCCCGGGCTGGCGGAAGACGGGGTCCTCCTCGCGCATGCGTGCGAAGGTCGCGTAGGTGTCCGCGCGGAAGGCATCGCTGTACAGGTCGTACTTGCGAGCCGCGGTCGCCATCGCCTGATGCTAATAGGCTGTCGCACGTGGAACCAGCCGCGGTCCGAGATCTGATCGAGCGCTACAACGCCGCCTGGAACGCACAGAACCTCGACACGATCCACGAGCTCCACCACGCCGACATCGTCTTCGACAACCACACGGCCGACGAGCGGGCCGAGGGCGCCGCCGCGGTGCGGGAGCACATCGCGCAGATCTTCCGCAACAACCCGACCTTGCGCTTCGCGACGCGGTCGCTCTCTGCCGGCGAGGACTTCGCGGTCTGCGAGTGGACGGCCTCGACCGGCTCGAAGGAGTGGGACGGCGTGGACGTCTTCCCGCTCAGGGACGGGAAGATCGCGCGGAAGGACGTGTACTCGTCGTCGCACCGTCCGCGCGAACTGTGAGCTGGAGCACGTCCGGTCGGCTGTAGTGGCCGACCGGGTCGAAGCGCTGCCGCTCGGCGAGCAGCCGCGCCGGGTCCAGCTCGGCGTAGAGGATCGCCTCCTCGTCGTAGAGGGGCCCGGCGAGGTACGAGCCGTCGGGCGCGAGGATCGCGCTGCCCCCGCGGCCGATCGTCCCCGCTCCCTCGATCTCGGCGGCGAGCGGGAAGTCGTCCGGGTATGACGACTCCTGCTGGAAGTGCGCCGGCGCGACGACGTAGGTCCGGCTCTCGCGCGCAATGTGGACGAGCGTCTGCTGCCACGCCTCGCTGTCGTCGGCGGTCGAGGCGATGTAGATCTCGACGCCGGACTCGTAGAGCGCGACCCGTGCGAGCGGCATGTAGTTCTCCCAGCAGATCAGGCCACCGACCCGGCCGAAACCGGTCTCGACCGCCTCGAGCCCGCGGCCGTCCCCCTGGCCCCAGACGAGCCGCTCGTGGTTGGTGGGCACGAGCTTGCGGTGGTGGAGGGCGAGCTCACCGGTCGACGAGTGGTAGAGGAGTGAGTTGTAGATCGTCCCCGGCCGCTCGGGCTCGACCTCGTTGACGCCCGTGACGATCCAGATGCCGAGCTCCTGCGCCGCCGCGCCGATCCGCCGCTCGGCCGGTGAGCCGACGGCGACGGACTCCTGCGCGAGCCGGGCGAAGGTCTTCTTCGCACCGGGGGTCTCCCAGCCCGCGAGCGCCTTCGCCCAGGCGGACGACGGATAGACCGGGACGAACGTCTCGGGGAAGACGACGAGCTCGGCTCCCTCACCCGCCGCCTCGGCGGCAACCTGCTCGAGCCTGTCGAGCGTCGCCTCGCGGTCGAGCACGACGGGCTCGACCTGCGCGCACGCGACCTTGACCGGACGCTCCATGCCGTGAGCCTACTCCGGCACGCCGTGCCCACCGCCGCCGGGAGTCTCGACTCGGACCACGTCGCCCGCATGGAGCTGGCGCGTCAGCTTCGGAGGCTGCTCCTCGCCGTTGACGAGAGTGCGGCCCGGCGCTCCGTTCTCCCCGCCCGCCCGGCCGGGGGGCGCGTGTCGCCGCCGCTCGGCCAGCACCGAGAGCCGGCAGTCCTCGAGCATGCGCAGCTCGCGGACGACGCCGTCGCCGCCCCGGTGGGAGCCTTCGCCGCCCGAGCCCCGGCGCAGCTCCCAGCGCTCGACCCTGAGCGGGTACTCGAGCTCGATCGCCTCGGTCGGCGTGGCCAGCGTGTTCGACATGGCGACGTGAACCGCGCTCGGTGCGCCGGTATCGGGGCAGGCACCCTGGCCGCCGCCGATCGTCTCGTAGTACGTGAACCCGTCGTTCCCGAGCGCGACGTTGTTCATCGTCCCCTGTCCCGCCGCGGGCACCGGCAGGAGCTCGCCGAGAGCGGCGAACACGACATCGACGATGCGGGAGGAGGTCTCCGTGTTTCCGGCGACGACTGCCGCAGGCGAGCGCGCATTGACGAGGCAGCCTTCCGGCGCCGTGACCGTGACGGGCGCGAAG
>JAICLM010000292.1 GCA_025927435.1 Thermoleophilia bacterium
AAGTCGTCGACCGAGGCGGGGAAGACGTCGGAGACCTGCTTCGCGATCAGCTGCTCCGTCGCCGTCATCCCGATGAAGATGGGCTCGGGGAAGGAGCGGATCGCGGCCGACGTCTTCTCGCCGAGCGCCGTGTGCGCCTCGTCGCAGATCACGAGCTGGTACGCGTCGCGGTCGATCGAGTCGACGTGCCGCGCGAACCAGGCGTACGTCTGGATCGTGAGCGGCGCCTGCTTCGCACTGCGGCTGTCCTTCGTGATCACGTCGGTGAGCCGCTTGCCGTAGCCCTCGGTCGTCAGGTCGCGCGTGAACTGGGAGACGAGCAGGCGGCGGTGCGTGAGGATCAGGACGCCCAGCGTGCGGGCCGCCTCGACGAAGCCCGCGGCGGCGATCGTCTTGCCCGAAGCGGTCGGGTGCCGGAAGCGGTAGCGGCGGATCGCGCCGGGGTCATCCTGCGCCGGCTCCTCGGGCAGTTCCGCGTCCTCGATCCCGACGACGAGCGTCGAGTCCTCGTCCTCGTCCTCGACCTGCTGCTGCTCGAGCTCCTCCGCCGTCGCCGCGTGGCCGTTGCCGTTCCCGTTCGGCTCGTCGTAGCGCTGGCTCGCCGCGATCAGCTCGGTCAGCATCCCGGCGAGCGCATCGATCTGGTGGCGGCGGAGCACCGTGCCGGCGGCGGTCGTCGGCTCCGGCTCCGCGAGCACTCGCTCGAGGCCGAGCAGGAGGCCGTAGCGGACCTTCCACTGGGGGGACGGAGCCTTCTGCCCCGCCTCTATCTCGGCGACTGCCTCGTCGAGCGCGCGGCGACGGGCCGTGCCCTCGCCGAGCGCCTGGGCCGGGTCCTCTCCCTCGCGCAGGAACGGCTCGCCCGCCCACGCTTCCGCGCGGAGAGCGGCGGCGACTGTTGGGTCTGCCGCCTCCAGAGAGCTGGTCGGCTGCGGGATCGCTTCTTGCATATGCGCAGCACACTTCGGTGCTGCAAGGCCATCAAGAGATGCGCACTCGGCTCTGAATTCCCCTGGGCGAGCGGCGCAGGAGGAAGCATACCCTCCTCGCCGGTTTCGTCAACGTGGGCTACAGCCCCATGCCGCCGAAGATGGCGAACGGATTGGCCGGCTCGACCTCGTAGACGAGCTCGCCGCCCGGCTCGACCTCGCCGTGCAGCCGGGTTGCCAGGGCCTCAGCGTCCTCGCGGCTCGCAGTGCCGACGATGAGGTACTGGAAGCGGCGCTCGGGCCTGTAGCCCTCGGCCTCGAGCTGGTCCGCGAGGTCGCGGGCTTCCTGATGCGAAGCGCATTCGACGCGCACCTCCCACGGGGCGAAGCCGCGCGCGAGCTCTTCCTCCTCCCAGGTCTCGCCCGGCGGCTCGTCGTCCCAGCGGTCCTCCTCGTCGAGCCAGTGCTCGACCTGGCTGACGCGCGCTTCGATGCCGTGCTCGCGGAGCTCCGCCTGGACGACGGCGAGAGCCTGCTCGGCTGCGCCCCGGGTCGCGGCGTAGACGAAGACGGTCTCGCCGTCGCGCGAGACCGCAAGGCGGTGCGACTCGAGGTTTGTCGCGAGCTCGCGAGCCTCGGAGCCGAGATTGCCCGTGAGCCGCTCGAGGAACCCGCTCGCGCGCTCCTCCTCCTCGACCTCGATCCGGATGCGCCAGTCGTCGTTCGCCACGGGCCGAGCCTAGTCTGTGCGCGTGAACTGGCGCGAGCGGTACGAGCGGGCCGCGGCGCGCTACGCGGCCGGTGAGAGGCGGGACCTCGACGAGAGGCAGCTCGTGCAGCTTGCGAACGCGGCGTGGGCGGCGGGGCTGTCCCTGCTCA
>JAICLM010000236.1 GCA_025927435.1 Thermoleophilia bacterium
CGAGCAGGGCGTCTCCTGCGTGGTGGGCACCACCGGCTGGGAGCCGGCAGAGCTCGGCGCGCTCGCGGCGGAGAAGGGCCTGCGCCTCTTCGTCGCCCCGAACTTCTCGATCGGCGCGGTGCTGATGATGCGCTTCGCGGGGGAGGCGGCCGCGCACTTCCCCCGGGCCGAGATCGTCGAGCTCCACAACGAGGCGAAGAAGGATGCGCCGTCCGGCACCGCCAGGGCGACCGCAGACCTGATCGGCGGCTCCCCCGCGATCCACTCCGTCCGCCTGCCGGGGCTGGTCGCGCATCAGGAGGTCATCTTCGGCGGCGAGGGCCAGCTGCTCACCATCCGCCACGACACGACCGGGCGCGAGTCGTTTGCCGACGGCGTCCTGCTCGCGCTCGAGAAGCTGTCCGGGCTCCCACCGGGCCTGACGTTCGGCCTGGAAACCCTCCTCTAGTAAAGAATTCCTCTCATGCCGACCGAGGCGGCCGAGCTCGTCTTCGACGAGGCCACGAAGGTCTACCCGGGCCGGGACGCTGCTGCGGTCGACCATCTCTCGCTCACCGTGCCTGCCGGCGAGATCTGCGTCCTCGTCGGGCCGTCGGGCGGCGGCAAGACGACGGCGCTCAAGCTCGTCAACCGGCTGATCCCGCTCACGAGCGGCTACATCCGCATCGACGGCAGGCAGATCGGCGACTACGACGTGACAGAGCTACGCCGCTCGATCGGTTACGTCATCCAGCAGGTCGGCCTCTTCCCGCACATGACGATCGAGGGGAACATCGGCACGGTGCCGCGGCTGCTGGGCTGGAAGCGGGAGCGGATCCGGGACCGGGTGGGCGAGCTGCTCGAGCTCGTGGGGCTCGACCCGGAGGAGGACCGGAAGCGCTTCCCGGCCGAGCTGTCGGGCGGACAGCGCCAGCGCGTCGGCCTCGCGCGCGCGCTCGCCGCGAACCCCGCGCTGATGCTGATGGACGAGCCGTTCGGCGCGATCGACCCGATCGTGCGCGCCCGGCTCCAGGACGAGTTCCTTCGCCTGCACCGCGAGGTCCGGAAGACGGTCGTCTTCGTCACGCACGACGTCGACGAGGCGATCAAGGTCGGCGACCGCATCGCGATCCTCCGCGAGGGCGGCCGGCTCGCTCAGTACGACACGCCGCAGCAGATCCTCGAGCACCCGGTCGACGACTTCGTGGCGGACTTCGTCGGCCGTGACCGGGCGCTCAAGGCGCTCACGCTGAAGACGCTCGGCGACCTCGAGCTCTCGCCTGCGACAGACGACGGGCTGCCACGCCTGTCTGCCGACACGAGCCTGCGGGACGCGCTTGCGGTCGCCGTCGCCGAGCGCCGCGAGGCGCTGCTCGTCGTCGGTCCCGACGGTTCCCCGCTCGGCGTCGCGAAGCGGGAGGACCTGCTGCGATGACCGCCCAGCGCTTCGCCGACGGCCCGGTCATCCCGAACTTCGGAAAGCCGAGCGCCTGCCTCAGGGATAACGGTTGGTTTTGCACCGACTGGATTCACGAGCACTGGGGCGACACCCTCCAGCCCGCCCTCATCCAGCACATCCAGCTGACGCTGATCGCGGTCGGGATCGGCTTCGCCATCTCGTTCGCACTCGCGCTCGTCGCCCTTCGCTTCGGGTTCCTCGACCCGCCTCTGGGCGTTTTCACCGACTTCCTGTACACGATCCCGAGCCTTGCGCTCTTCCAGTTGCTCGTGCCGTTGTCGGGGGTCACGGTCACCACGGTCGAGATCGCGCTCGTCTCCTACACGCTGTTCATCCTCTACAGGAACATCGTCGTCGGGTTGCGTTCCGTGCCGCCGGAGGTGCTCGAGTCGGCACGTGGCATGGGGCTGACCCGTCGCCAGACGTTCCTCCGTGTCGAGTTGCCGTTGGCCATGCCCGCAATCCTCGCCGGCCTGCGGATCGCGGTCGTCGCGACGATCTCGATCGCGACCGTCGCCGCCTTTCTGATCGAGGACGGTCTCGGAGCTCCTATCTTCGCCGCCATCGGGACGCCGGATCTCTTCAAGACCGAGCTGGTCGCCGCCGGTGGGCTTGCCATCTTGCTTGCGCTGACTGCCGACGCCCTCCTGACGCTCGCACAGCGAGCGCTGACGCCGTGGAACCGGGTGCGCTGATGGTGTCGAGCGCCTTCGTCGATGCGTTTCGCTTCATGCCGAGCCACTTCTCTCTCCTGCTCGAAAAGGCTGCTCAGACCGCGGAGCTCGCGTTCGCCGCACTCGCCATCGCGCTTCTGATCGCCTTGCCGATCGGGCTCTGGCTCGGGCACCGGCATCGCGGCCTGCCCCTCGCCCTCGGCGTCTCGAGCCTCGGACGCTCCCTGCCGAGCGTGGTGCTGATCGGACTCGGCATCGCGATCCTCGGCGTCGGCTTCTGGAACAACGCGCTGGCGCTCGTCGTGCTCGCGGTCCCGCCGATTCTCACGAACACGTACTTCGCGGTCGAGGGGGTCGACTCGGACGCCGTCGAGGCGGCCCGGGGAATCGGACTGACAGAGACGCAGATCCTGACGCGCGTGGAGCTTCCGCTCGGCCTTCCGCTCCTGCTGGCCGGCTTGAGGATCGCCGCGGTGTTCGTCATCGCCACCGCGACGATCGCCGGCATCTTCGGTGGCGGGGGGCTCGGCGACATCATGGCCCGCCAGGTGACCTACGGACTCGGCGGGGTCTTTGCGGCGGCTATCTGGGTCGCCGGCCTCGCGCTCCTCACCGCCGCCGCACTCGCGCTCGTGCAGCGTGCGGCCTCGCGTCGGATGGCTCCGAGAGCGTAGGGTCCCCGCGAGGACAAACCTGGAGAGGAGGAACTGATGTTTCGCAAGCACACACGCCGTGCTGCCAAGGCGGCATTTGCGATTTCCTTCGGGGTCGCGCTTCTGATCGGCCTCGCCGCCTGCGGCGGAGGCGGCGGCAGCAGCAGCAACAACACGACGACCGCAGCGGGCGGGCCCAAGCCGGCGATCACCGTCGGCACCAAGAACTTCGCGGAGGAGTTCATCCTTGGCCAGCTCTACGGCCAGGCGCTCGCCGCGAAGGGCTTCAAGGTCAACTACAAGAACAACATCGGCAGCTCCGAGGTGATCGATACCGCGTTCAAGAGCGACAAGATCAACCTCTATCCGGAGTACACGGGCGTCATCGCCCTCGACCTCGCGAAGGTCAACGCGCCCAAGTCGGCCGCGGCGACGTACCAGGCAGCGCAGACGTTCGAGCAACAGAAGCGCGGTGCGAAGCTCCTCGAGCCGACTCCGTTCTACGACAGCGACACCTTCACGATGCTCTCGTCGAGGGCCAAGAAGGACGGCCTGAAGAAGATGAGTGACCTGAGCAAGCTCAAGTC
>JAICLM010000214.1 GCA_025927435.1 Thermoleophilia bacterium
AGCGAGATCGCGCCCGAGGCCCCGTCGATCCGGATGCGCTTCCCGTCGGGGATCGCGGACACCGCTCCGGCGGCTCCGACCACCGCCGGCAGCCCGTATTCGCGGGCCACGACGGCGGCGTGGCTGAGGATCCCGCCCGTCTCGGTGACGAGCCCCGCGAGCGAGGGGAAGAGCGGCGTCCAGGCGGGCGTGGTCATCGTCGTGACGAGGATGTCGCCGCGCTGGAGGCGGGCGAAGTCGCTCGCGTCGGCGACCACGCGCGCGACACCCTCGGCCACTCCCGGCGAGGCGCCTGCTCCGTTCAGGGCCGTGCCGCTCGAGCCGTAGAAGCTCGCGACGACCGTGTCGCGTGCGCGCTCGTCCGGCGGCTCCCCGAGGAAGGCCCGCACGCCCTCGGCCAGGCCGCGCGCCTGCTCCTCGCGGCGCTCGGCGACGAGCGCGCGCAGGTCTGAGGCCTCGGTGAGTGCCGAGCGGAGCTCGTCGCGCTCGAGCATCCAGACGTCGTCGACGGCGTCGAGCAGGCCCTCGCCGACGAGCCGGCGGCCGAAGCCGAGCAGTGCCTCGCGCGTCGCGAGCAGTCCCGGGTAGTCGATGTCGTACGTGTGGAGCTCCTTGAGCGCGTAGGCGGCGCGCAGGCGGTCGTCGACGCCGGCCGGCGTGGGCGCGCGAGCCGGGCGCTCGCCGAGCTCGAGCGAGAGCCGGACCGCTTCGAGCGTCATCGTCGGCTCCTCGGCCTCGCGGGGCAGCGACAGCTCGTGCCAGCGGGCGCGGCCGCCGTAGCGCTCGAGGTAGGCCGCGAGACCGCGCAGGAAGCGGCGCCCCGGCACGGTCGCGCGCAGACGGGCGAGCGCGGCCGCCGGGGTGAAGTCGCGGATCAGGTCGTCCACGGCTTCCCGCCGCGCCGAGTCGGCGAGGTGCCAGACGGCGTCGTCGGCGGGGTTCTCGATGCCGAGCAGCTGCTCGGGGTCGGCCTGCTCGGCGGCGGTCAAGGCGGGCAGGACGACGAGGAAGTGGATCGTCCACTCCTCCTGCACGAGCTCCCAGAGGCGGTCGAGCATCTGCACGGCCTTGGCCGGAGTGCCGCGGTCTGGCCGCATCGCCTCGAGCTCGGCATTGATCTCGAGGACGCGCGGACGCAGCTCCCGCTCCCAGCGCTCCGCGAGCTCGAACGCCGCCGCCTCGAGCACGCTCCGGTCGACGTCCCACTCCGGCTCCAGCTCGGCCTCGTACGCCCAGCCGAGCTCCAGGCGGGTCTCGAAGCCGCCGAACGGCACTCGCAACTCGCGGGCGGCCTGGTGCACGCCGCGGCCCATCGCCTCGAACCAGGTCGTCGCCGAGAGCGGGGTCATCTGCTCCGGGTAGTGCGACGGGTCGGGGAGCCAGGTCCCGGTCACAGCGTGGTGATGGGGCGACACTGGACGAGCCAGAGCATCCGACCCTCGAAGCAGAACTCGACGTCGACCGGTCGCCCGAAGCCGGCCTCGGCCCGGCGCACCAGCTCGGCCACGTCGTGTGCCTCGTCGTCGCGCAGCGTCCGGGTCGTTCCGGCTGCGCGCGCGTGGACGCGATCGCCGGCGATGCGGTAGCGGTCTGGCGTGACCTTTCCCGAGACGACCGCCTCGCCGCCGCCGAGCGCGCACTCGATCAGGACGTCGTCGCCACCGGCGACGGGGTCGCGGGAGAAGGCGACGCCAGCCCGCGTCGCGGGGACCTGCCGCTGGATGACCACGGCCACCTCGCCGTCGGCGCCGTAGGTCTTCGCGCGGTCGGTGCCCGCGCGCACTTGCACCACGGCGTCGGGGAGGGTTGCGCGGGTAACGCCGAGCACCGTCTCGTACTGCCCTGCGGCGCTGCGGTCGGCCGCGTCCTCCCCGACCGCCGAGGAGCGCACCGCGAGCGGCTCGCCGAGAGCCGCGACGGCCGACTCGTCCGGCTCCTCGCCGACGGGCACCGCGACGAACGGCGGCACCGGGAGCCCGAGCTCCTGGAGCTTGACGAGCCCTTCTGCCTTGCCGCCGATCACCAGGCGGGAGCCTCGCACCACCGCTCGAGCCGCGCCACCGCCGCCTGGAGCTCCGCGCGGGTCAGCCGGAGCGTCGAACCGTACGGGACGCCGGCCACGGAGGGCTGCGGGGGATCGTCCGTGAGCGCGCTGAGGGTGAGGCCGTGCGCCACGGCGAGGACGTGCGCCTCGGGGCGTTCCAGGAGCACGCGATATGCGCGGCAGAAGCGGCGCAGCGTCTCGACGCGGCTCTCGCCGCCGGGCGGCGCCTCGGCCGGATGGTGGGCCGCGATCCACGCCCGGTACTCCGCAAGCGGCCCGCCCGTGCACTCCCCGAACTCGATGTCCGCGAGCTCCGGCAGCACCGTCTGCGGCACGTCCCTTCCCTCGAGCGCGAGCGCAGCCGTCTCGCGTGCGCGGAGAGCGGGACTCGTGAAGCACACATCGACCGGCCGCCCCGCCAGCGCGCGAGCCTGCTCGCGGCCGCGAGCGGTGAGCGCCGAGTCGCCGCCGACCATGCCGGCTGCGGCCGTCTCGCTCTCGCCGTGGCGGACGAGCACGACGTCATCCATCCACGCCCAACAACTTCGCCGGGTTGTCGGCGACGAGCAGCCGCACCTCGCCCTCGCTCAGGCCGGACTCGAGGAGGCGCCCGCAGATCTTGCGGAAGGAGTCGACCGGGTACGGGTTGTTCGCCTGGCCGAGATCGGAGCCCAGGGACGAGTGCTCGGGCCCGACCCAGCGGATCCAGTCGACGAGCGTGTCGATCTGCCAGTTGTGGAAGCTCGACTCCTCGTCGTACATGCAGAGCGAGTGCTCGATCAGCGCGCCGAGCTCGGCCAGCGTCTTGACCTCGTCCTTCGTCGCCTCGATCACGAAGTTGGGGTGATTGACGATCATGCGGCGGACGCCGTGCTCCCTGGCCGCCTCGAAGACGGCGATGATCGAGGGCGCGGGCATGTGCCCCGAGGCGAGCACCGCGTCGGCGTCGGCGATCATCTGCAGGATCTCGTGCACCTCGGGCTCGAGCGTCCCGTTGCCGTCGGCAAAGACGTCGATCGGCTCCTCGGGGATCAGGTCGACCGAGAGCTGCGGGAACTTCAGCTGCGGGTGCTCGCGGTGGTGCTCGATGTGCTTGGGCGAGGCGATGGTCGGGAACCAGACGACCCGGCCTCCCATTGCGAGGCAGAGGTTGACGGCGTGCGGGTTGAGTCCGCCGACCTGGGTGTTGAGCGCGATTCCGCCGAAGACGTCGATCCCCGAGGCGGCGATGCCGTGCTCGCGCAGCGCGGCGACGTCGGAGGAGGTGTCGTGATGGTGCGACTTGACGACGATCGCGCGCATTCCGGCGTCGGCGGCGCGCTGGGCCGCCTCCGCCGCGTCGAGCCGGCGCGGGAACGGCGACGGGTACGGATGGACATGGAGGTCGACGGCGCCGTCGAGCAGGCGATCGACGACGTCGCTCACGCCGCCACCTCGAACGTCTGCAGGCCGTAGCCCATGATCCGGTGCGCGTAGTACGCCTGCACGAGCGCCCGTGCGTCCTCGGGCAGCGCGCCGCGCATCGCGAGCCAGTTGACGACCTCGACCGACTCCGTCCCGCCGAGCTCGATCAACTGCTTGTACGTGTACTTCGTCAGCGACTCGGGCTCCTCGGCGAGGAGGCGCATGAACTCCTGGTCCCAGTCGGGCGTCACCTGGCCGAAGCGCGGCCCGGTCAGCTGGTGCGAGAGGCCGCCGGTGCCGACGACGACGACGCGCAAGTCGTCCTCGAAGGAGAGGATCGCGCGGCGCAGCGCCTGCCCGAGCTTCCAGCAGCGCAGCGGTGATGGCAGCGGATGGAGGATGACGTTGACCGCGAGCGGGACGATCGGGATCTTCCAGCCGCGTTCGCCCTCGCTGAAGTCGACCATCGGCAGCGGGGAGATGACGCCGTGG
>JAICLM010000063.1 GCA_025927435.1 Thermoleophilia bacterium
ACGATCTGAATGTGCACCCACGAGTGGTCGTTGATCGCCATCCGCGAGACCGCGTTGACGTTCGAGACGTGCCACCAGCCCTTGACCTGATCGTCGGCGTTCACCCGCTCGATCAGCGTCCGTAGCTTGCGATTGCCGCGCACCGGGACGTTGATCCGCATGCGCTCGACCGCTGCGCCGGGCGTGAGACGGGTCTCGTGCTCGGCTTCCGCGTCGACGGGCTGCTCGATTCGATCCGCGGTCTCCTTGTCGATCGCCATGGCTGCAGTCTGACGGATGCCGTATAGATGGGCACATGCACGATCCGCATCCGGTTCGTCTCGTCGTCGAGGACGACTACCGGCGGACTCGGCTCACCGTTTTCTTCCGCCTGCTCCTCGCGATCCCGCACTTCATCTGGTTCTTCCTCTGGACCGTGTGGATCGCCGCCACCGGCTTCGTCAACTGGGTGATCTCGATCTTCACCGGCCGGCCGCGGCCCTGGTTCCACCGGCTGATGTGCGGCTACGTCCGCTACCAGGCGCACCTCAGCGCCTATCTCTCGCTCGTGACCGATCCCTATCCGGGCTTCATGGGGGAGGCGGGGTCGTATCCCGTCGACATCGAGCTGCCGGAGGAGCCCGTCTCGCAGAAGCGCTGGACGATCTTCTTCCGCGGACTGCTCTTCATCCCGGCGCTGCTCGTCGCGAGCACCCTCGGCGGTTTGAACGGCGGGAACCTCGGTTCGACCCGCGGCAGGACGAGGAACTCGACCGGTGGAGGCACGCTCCTGCTCGTCTGCGCGTTGCTCGGCTGGTTCGCGACGCTTGCACGCGGACGGATGCCGAAGGGCCTGCGTGACGCTGGCGCGTACGCGCTCGGCTACACGGCGCAGACGACGGCGTACCTGCTCCTCGTCACGGATCGCTACCCGAACGCCGACCCGACGGAGATGCTCGTCGCGGTCACCGACCGGCCCCCGCGCCATCCGGTGCGCGTCGTGGGCGATCCGTACGACCTGCGGCGCTCGCGGATCACCGTCTTCTTCCGGCTCCTGCTCGCGCTGCCGCACCTGATCTGGGTCACGCTCTGGGCGATCGTCGCCATTCTCGCGGCGATCGTGCAGTGGTTCGTCACGCTCGTCAGGGGCACCCCCGCACGTGCCCTGCACCGGTTCATCTCGGCCTACATCCGCTACCGGCTCCACGTGAACGCGTTCCTCTTCCTGGTCGCGAACCCGTTCCCGGGCTTCACCGGGGCACCCGGCGTCTATCCGCTCGATCTCGAGCTCGACGGGCCGCAACGGCAGAACCGCTGGAAGACCGGGTTCCGGTTCGTGCTCGCCATTCCCGCCCTCATCGTGGACGCGGCGCTCGGCGGAGCGCTGCTCGCCGCCGCGCTGCTCACCTGGTTCTACGCGCTCGTCAAGGGCTCGGCGCCATGGGGGCTGCGGAACCTCTCGGCCTACGCGCTGCGCTACGACGCCCAGACGAACGCGTATCTGTTCCTCGTCACGGACGCCTATCCGCACGCGAGCCCGCTCGAGGGCGAAGACACGACCGAGGCGTGACCCGGAGCCGCGTCTGGCTCCTCCTTCCGGCCGCCGCGGTCTGGGCGGTGGCGGCCTGGCTGCTCTGGCGGTCGTCGCTGCCGGCGTACCACCTGCCGCACCTCGACGAGCATGCGCTCTTTCCCGCGGGGGCGCTGCAGCGGGCGCAGCACTTCAGCGACGTCGAACGTCTCTTCTGGCTCGGGAAGACGATCACGCAGCTGGCGGTACTCGCCGTCTTCACCCGCTACGGCGTGCGGTGGATGCGGGAGTCCGCGGCGGGGCCGATCGGCACCGGGATGCTGCTCGGGATGATCGGTTTCGCCTTCGTCTGGGCGGCAGAGCTGCCGTTCGGGATCCTCGTCGTCTGGTGGCGGCACCGGTACGGGCTCTCCGGCAGCTACCTCGACGCCACGGTCACGAACTGGTTCGCACTCGGGGCCCAGTTCGTGCTCCTCTGCATTGCCCTCGGGATCGTGATGGGGCTCGCGCGCACACGGGGGATCGGCGAGCGGTGGTGGCTGCTCGCCGCGCCGGTCTTCGTCGGCCTGAGAACGCTGCTGGCTTTCATCGCGCCGTGGCTGCTCGGGGGCCGGGCCTTTCACGCGCCGTACGTGGAGCCGCTCCAGCGCATTCAGCACGTGCACGTCCCCGTGCGGGTGCTCAGCGGCTTCAGCGAACCGAACGCGGCGGCGACCGGCCTGGGCGCGAGCCGGCGCGTCTTCTTCTGGGACCCGATCGTCCGGCCTCCGTTCACGCCCCGCATGGACCGCTTCGTGCTCGCGCACGAGCTCGGTCATCTCGCACACAACCACATCTGGAAGTCGCTGGGCTGGTACGCGCTCTTCGCCTTTCCGCTGGCGCTGCTACTGGCGCTCGCCACGCGAGGACGCGGCGGGATGGGCGTGCCGGAGGCCGTTCCGCTCGCGATCTTCGTGTACGTCGTCCTGCAGCTCGTCGCACTGCCCCTGCAGAACGTGGTGACTCGCCACCTGGAGGCCGAGGCGGACTGGTCGGCGCTCCGGGCCACCCACGATCCCGGAGCGGGCCGGCAGCTCTTCAGGCTCTTCGCGTCCGAGACGCTCGAAGATCCGAGCCCGCCGTGGTGGGACTACGTCTTCCTCGAGAACCACCCCACGCTCCTGCAGCGGATCGAGATGACGCGGTACTACAGGGCCTCCGTCCGGGAAACCGGTCATCCTTGAGGCCATGGAAACCACCATGAACTCAGGCGTGCTCGCAGGGGCTCGCGCGGGCTTCTGGCGCCGCTTCGCGGGCGCGTTCATCGACGGCATCGTCGTCGGGATCGCCAACGGCATCCTCCGGTCGCTCATCGGGTACGGAGCCGGACTCGGCCTCGGCCTCGTCGTCGGCGCTGCGTACTTCACGGCCTTCATCGGTGCCGAGCGCGGCCAGACCCTGGGGCAGATGGCCCTCGGTATCCGCGTGGTCGGTCTCGACAACGGGGGCTCGATCGGGTACGGGCGCGCGTTCCTGCGCTGGGTCGTGAGCCTCATCTCGGCCGCGGTGATCCTGCTCGGCTACCTCTGGATGCTCTGGGACAAGGAGAAGCAGTGCTGGCACGACAAGGCGGCGAACGACGTCGTCGTGCCGGTGCAGCGCTAGGCGGAGAGCTAGGCGGCGGCCCAGTCGCCGTACAGGCTGGTGTAGAGCCCACGCCGGGCGAGGAGCTCGTCGTGCGAGCCCTGCTCGATGACGCGGCCGTGCTCGAGCACCACGATGAGGTCGGCGTCGCGAATCGTCGAGAGTCGATGAGCGATCACGAACGACGTCCGGTCGGCGAGCAGCGTCCGTAGCGCCTGCTCGATCGTCCGCTCGGTCCCGATGTCGACCGAGGACGTGGCCTCGTCGAGGATCAGGATGCGCGGGTCGGCGAGGAGAGCGCGCGCGAACGCGACGAGCTGGCGCTGCCCGAGCGAAAGCCGGGAGCCGCGCTCGCCGAGCTGTGTCTCGTAGCCGTCCTCGAGCCGCAGGATGAACTGGTGCGCGCCGACCGTCTGCGCGGCGCGAACGATCTCCTCCGGCCGGGCGCCCGGCTGGCCGAAGGCGATGTTCTCGGCGACGGTGCCGGCGAAGAGGAAGCCCTCCTGCGGCACGATGCCGAGCTGGCGGCGCAGCGACTCCTGCGTCACGTCGTTCAGGTCGCGGCCGTCGATGGTGATCCGCCCGCCCGTCGGTTCGTAGAAGCGTGCGAGGAGCTTCGCGATCGTGGACTTCCCGGCCCCGGTGTGCCCGACGAGGGCGACGGTCGTCCCGGCGGGCACGTCGAGGTCGATCCCGTGCAGCACCTCGTCGCCGAGCTCTCCGCCGCGGAGGCCGTAGGCGAAGTGAACGTTCTCGAAGCCGACGTGTCCCTCGATCCGCTCGAGCGGGCGGGCGCCCGGCCGGTCGACGACCTCGGGCGGCTCGTCGAGGACGCCGATGATCTTGTCGAGCGCCGCCGCCGCGGAGAGGAACGTGTTGTAGAGCTGCGAGAGCTGCTGGACCGGGTCGAAGAAGTTGTTGACGTAGAGCATGAAGGCGAAGAGCGTCCCGAGCGTGATCGCCCTGTCGAAGTAGAGGTGGCCGCCGTAGCCGAGCACGACGGCGAGGGCCAGCGTCGCGAGGAAGCTGACGAAGGGGAAGTAGAGCGCGTTGAGGACGACCGTCTGCATGTTCGCGTCGCGGTACCGGCGGGCTACCCCGGCGAAGTTCTCCGTCGCGCGCTGCTCGCGGACGAACGCCTGCACCATCCGCATGCCGGCGATGTCCTCGGCGAGCGTGGCCGTGACGAGGCCGAGCCGCTCCCGCACCTCCGCATAGGCGCGCGCCGAGCGGACGCGGAAGAGCACCGTCCCGAGGATCATGAGCGGGATCACCGTCAGCGTGGCGAGCGCGAGCTGCCAGTCGAGCACGAACAGAAGAACGGCGGTGCCTCCGAGCGTGAGCGTGCTCTGCGCGAGTGTCGTCACGCCGTCGGTGACGAGCTGGTCGATCGCCTCGACGTCGTTCGTCATCCGGCTGATCAGCACGCCGGCGCGGTTCCGCTCGTAGAACCCCAGCGAGAGCCGCTGCAGGTGCGCGAACAGCTGCTTGCGCAGGTCGGCGAGGATCCGCTCGCCGACCCAGCCGGTCATGTACGTCTCGAGGTAGTTCATCCCCCAGTTCGCCAGGCCGGCTGCGACGAAGATGGACACGACGAGCACCAGCCTCTCGCCGGTCGTGTCGTGGATCGCGTCGTCGAGCGCGTACTTCGCGAGGAACGGCGGGGCGAGCGCCGTCGCGGTGGCCGCGAGCAGGGAGAAGACGGAGAAGAACGTGCGGAGGCGGTACGGCTTCGTCAAGCGCCAGAGGACGCCGAGCCGCCGGCGCGTCGAATTCCATGACCAGTCCTCGACGTCCGCGCTGCGCTGGCGCATGAGGTGGCCGCCCGGCTGGTGGACCCTCATGCGACCTCCTCCACGTCTCCGCGCGCCTCGACCGCGTCCGCGAACTGCCGCTCGAGCAGGCCGTGCTCGTAGATCTCGCGGTAGACGGAGCTCGTCTCGAACAGCTCGTCGTGCGTGCCGCGTGCCGCGATCCGGCCGTCGTCGACGACGACGACCTCGTCCGCGAGCGCGATCGTCGAGAGCCGGTGGGCGATGATCAGGGTCGTCCTGCCGCTCATCACCTCGCGCAGCCCGGCGCGGATCTGGGCCTCCGTCGTCGCGTCGACCGAGGCGGTCGCGTCGTCGAGGATGAGGATGCGCGGATCGACGGCGAGCGCGCGCGCGAGCGCGACCCGCTGCCGCTGCCCGCCCGAGAGCGTGATGCCGCGCTCGCCGATCACGGTGTCGTAGCCCTGCGGGAGCCGCTCGACGAACTCGTGCGCCTGCGCGAGCCGGGCCACCCGCTCGACTTCCGCGTCGGTCATCTCGGGCCGGCCGAACGCGATGTTCTCGCGCACGGTGGTGGAGAAGAGGAACGGATCCTGCGGGATGACGCCGATCTCGCGCCGCAGCGAGGCGAGCGTGACGTCCCGCACGTCGACGCCGTCCACGAGCACTCGTCCCGACTCGACGTCGTAGAAGCGCGGCACGAGGGAGGCGAGCGTCGTCTTGCCCGAGCCGGTGTGCCCGATGAGCGCGAGGGTCGTACCGGCTTCGAGTGCGAGTTCGACGTGCTCGAGCACCGGGCGCCCGGGCAGGTAGGAGAAGGAGACGTCCTCGAAGAGGATCTCGCCGTCTCCCGCCGGCAGCTCGACCGCAGCCGGTTTGTCGGCGACCTCCTCCGGCTCGTCGAGCACCTGGAAGATCCGCTCGCCCGAGGCGGTCGCCCGCTGCGCCTGGCCGATCCACATCCCGAGCGAGCGAAGCGGCATCACGAGCAGCGCGAGGTAGAGGTTGAAGGAGACGAACGAACCGACCGAGAGGGACCCGTGGGCGACCATCCGCGCGCCGACGAGGAGGACGGCCGCCTGCGCGAGGAGCGGCACGAAGGAGAGGAGCGGCACGTAGGTCGCGCGCTGCCGGTTCGCGCGGATCGTCTGACCGAACAGGGCCTCGTTCCGGCCGCGGAACTTCTCCTCTTCGGCGGGTTCCTGCGCGAACGCCTTCACGACGTGGACGCCGACGATGTTCTCCTCGGCGACGGTTGCGACGTCGGCGAGCTTCTGCTGGACGTCGCGGAGGGTGGGGTGCGCGACGTGGCTGTAGCGGTAGGCGAGCGCGACGATGAACGGCGTGACCGCGAGCACGACCAGCGCGAGCCGCCACTCGAAGAAGAAGAGCACGACGCTGACGGACGCCACGGTCAGGACGTTCTGGAAGAAGAAGATCAGCCCGTACCCGAGGAAGAACCGCACGCCCTGCAGGTCGACGGTCGCGCGCGACATCAGCTGCCCGGTCTGGTGGCGGTCGTAGAAGCCGAACGAGAGGCGCACGAGGTGCGAGTAGATCCCCTGGCGCATGTCCATCTCGACGTCGAGCGCCTGCCTGCCGGAGATGAGCCGCCGGCCGAGCATCAGCACCGAGGACGCGAGGCCGAGCCCCGCGATCGCGCCGACGTAGAGCCAGAGCTGCGTGGTGTCTCGGTCGACGAGCGCCTGGTCGATCACGCCTCTGCCCGTGACCCAGATGAGGACGATCTGGGCCGCCTGCGAGCCGACCGCGAGCACGATCGAGATCACGACGCCGCGCTTGTACGGACGCAGGAACGAGAGAAGCCGCGCGAAGGTGCGGCGGTAGGGAACTGCGCTCACTCCTTTGAATGTAGCGGCGGAGTCCTATCCGGTTCACGGCCGTGCCTGCTGCTCAGAGGCGGGCGAGCTCCGAGCGGACGAGCGCCGTCGCCTCCGCAAGCCTTGCTCGATTCGCCGGGTCGTTGAGCCAACCGCTGGCGCCGGACGGATGGGGAAGCGGGACGACGGGTGTCCCGTTGAGCTCGTACTTCTCGCCGACGCACGGCGTGAGGGAGGGGAGGCCAAGCAGGCGCCGCAGGGCGAGCCCGCCGACGGTGACGACCAGGCGCGGCCGCAGCAGCTCGAGCTCCCAGTGGCGCCAGAAGGAGCAGAGCTCCTGCTCGCGCGGAGTCGGTGTCCGGTCGCCGCGTCCCGACGCGGCGCGGCCGGGATAGCAGCGCGTGACCGAGGCACAGTAGAACGTTGCGTAGAACGCGTCCTCGTCGAGCTCGAGCCAGCGGCGAAGCGTTCGGCCTGCGCGCCCACGCCACGGCAGCCGTTCCTCTCCTTCGACGACGCCGGGCGCCTGCCCGAACATGTACGCGCGTTGGCGGGTACCCGGCGCGCGCACGGGCAGTGACTCGAGCGGGTAGCCGGCCTCGACGCAGGCGCGGCAACGGGCTAGATCGCCCTCGAGCGAGGCGAGCGAGCGGTAGGACGACTTGCGAGCAGTCATCGCCGTGGAGCGTAGGGTCCGTGCCGATGCTGCCGCTCGAGGCCGTGCCGAACTTCTCCGAGGGGCGCGACCGCGCGACGACCGCCGCGATCGGCGACGCCCTTTCGGCGCACGCCCGCCTGCTCGACGTCCATTCGGACGAGGACCACAACCGATCGGTCTACACGCTCGTGGGCAGCGAGGACGAGCTGGTGGCTGCGCTGCTCGCGGGGATCGCGTGCGCGCGCGAGCGGATCGACCTTAGTCGGCACGAGGGCGCGCACCCTTGCATCGGCGCGGCGGACGTCGTCCCGCTCGTCCCGATCCGGGAAGCGGATGCCGAGCGCGCACGAACCGCGGCGCTCGAGCTCGCGCGGCGGGTGGGGGAGGAGCTGGCGTTGCCGGTCTTCCTCTACGCGGACCTTGCCCCCGGTCGCGGGCCCGCATTCTTCCGGCGCGGTGGCCCGGTAGAGCTCCAGCGGCGGATGGACGCCGGAGAGGTCGTCCCGGACTTCGGCCCGGCGCAGCTCGACGAGCGTGCGGGCGGCGTGATCGTCGGCGCTCGTCCGCCGCTGATCGCGTTCAACGTCGACGTCGAGGGCGACGACCTCGAAGCCGCGCGCGACGTGGCCCGTGCCGTGCGAGAGCGGGACGGGGGGTTCCCGGGCGTCCGGGCACTCGGGCTCCGCCTGCCGCGCGCCGGCCACGTCCAGGTGAGCCTCAACGTGGAGGACTGGCGAGCGTCGCCGCTGCACGAGGTCGTGGCTGCTGTGCAGCGGGAGGCGACGGCGAGAGGGCTCCGTGTCGCCGGCTCGGAGCTGGTCGGCCTCCTGCCGGCAGGCGCCGCGGTCGCCGCGGCGGGCTCCCTGCTGGGCGTGGCAGGGCTCGACCCGTCGCACGTGCTCGAGCTGCGACTTCTCTCCGCCGAGGAAGCCTGACCGACGCGGGCGCGAAGTCGCCACCAACCCGCTGCAGACGCGCAACGGATCCGCCGGTACGGTCTTTGCAGGGGGTTGCGACATCCCCCGGGGGCACGTACGGCGACGGGCAGCTCGAGCCGCGTCCTAGACTCGCGGCGTGGCGCAGCGCACGGCGATCGGCCTCACGGGCGACGACCTGACCGTGGACGACGTATGGGCGGTTGCCGTCGACGGAACGGACGCCGAGCTCTCCGGTCGCGCGCGGCAGCGAATGAACGCCGCCCGTGAGCTCGTCGAGCGCGCTGCGCACGGGAGCCGCGAGCACACCTACGGCGTCAACACCGGTTTCGGCCGGTTCGTCGCGGTCGCCATCCCCGAGGAGCAAACCGCCGAGCTGCAGCTCCGGCTCCTCCGCTCCCACGCGTGCGGGGTAGGAGACCCGTACCCCGACGAGATCGTCCGCGCGGCGATGCTCCTGCGCGCGAACGCGCTCGCGAAGGGCAACTCCGGCGCGCGGGTCGAGACCGTCGAGCTGCTGCTCGCGCTCCTCGAGGCCGGCGTTCTGCCCTTCGTGCCGAGCCGGGGGTCGGTCGGCGCCTCCGGCGACCTCGCGCCGCTCGCGCATCTCGCGCTGCCGCTCGTCGGAGAGGGGGAGGCATGGGTCGAGGGCGAGCGGCTCCCAGGGGCGGACGCGCTCGCGCGAGCCGGACTCGAACCCGTGCAGCTCGCGGCGAAGGAAGGGCTTTCCCTCGTCAACGGCACGCAGTTCATGGCGGCGACGCTCGCGCTCGGTCTCGTCCGCGCCCGGCGGCTCGCACGGGCGGCCGACGTCGCCTGCGCGCTCTCGGTCGAGGCGCTGCAGGGATCGCGCACCTCCTTCCTCCCGCAGATCCACGAGCTCCGGCCGTTGCGCGGCCAGAGGACCGCCGCCGCGAACGTCCTTCGCCTCCTCGAGGGCTCGGCGATCATCGAGGCGCATCGCTGGTGCGACAAGGTGCAGGACGCGTACTCGTTGCGCTGTGCCCCGCAGGTGCACGGGGCGTGCCGCGACCTGCTCGAGTACGCGGAGTACACCATCGGCGTCGAGCTCAACGCCGCGACCGACAACCCGCTCGTACTCGTCGACGACGAGGTGCTCGTCTCGAACGGCAACTTCCACGGACAGCCGCTCGCCTTCGCGCTCGACGCGCTCGCGATGGCTGCGTCGGAGCTCGCAAACATCTCCGAGCGTCGCCTCGAACGGCTCGTCAACCCGAACCTCTCGGACGGCTTGCCCGCATTCCTCACCACCGACGGCGGGCTCAACAGCGGCTTCATGATCCCGCAGTACGTGGCCGCGTCACTCGTGTCCGAGAACAAGGTGCTCTGCCACCCCGCGTCCGTCGACTCGATACCGACGAGCGCCGGGCAGGAGGATCACGTCTCGATGGGGAACGCCTCCGGGCTCAAGGCGTGGCAGGTGCTCGCCAACTCCGAGGGGGCGTTGGCGATCGAGCTGCTCGCAGGCGCGCAGGCGGTCGAGTTCCATGCGCCGCTCGAGCCGGGAAACGGGGGACGAGCCGCGCGCGCAGCGGTGCGCGAGCTGTCGCCGAGGCTGCGCGACGACCGGCCGCTGGCGGGGGACATCGAGGCGGTCGCCGCGGCGATTCGCGACGGCTCCCTGCTCGAAGCGGTCGAGGCGGACGCGGGAGAGCTGGAGTGAGCACGACCGCCGGCACCGCCCAGCGCGTCGAGGCGCTCGTGGGCGACCTCTCGTCCATCCGCGCCCCGCGCGGGACGGAGCTCAACGCGCGCCAGTGGTCGACGGAGGCGCCGCTGCGGATGCTGCTCAACAACCTCGACGCCGAGGTGGCGGAGCGTCCCGAGGAGCTCGTCGTCTACGGCGGCTCCGGCAAGGCGGCCAGG
>JAICLM010000133.1 GCA_025927435.1 Thermoleophilia bacterium
CCCCGAGCCTCACCCGACACGCCGAGACCGGGCAACGCCCGGCGTCCGGATCAAGCTCGGATAGATCAGTTAGCCGCAGAAAAACCCCTTCGAAGCCGCGCCAATGTATCCCCAGTTGGCTTGGGTGTAAAGGACTTCCTGTATCGTCCTTCAGGCGCCGCCGGGGTTCAACTAGCCGAAGGGACTGACTCACCTTGGCCGATTGGTCGCTGCTGACCAGCCATGGACGTCTGCTGCTTGCGATCGAGAACGAGCCCGGACTGCGCGTGCGGGACATGGCCGACCGGCTCGAGATGAGCGAGCGTGGGGTCGCACTGATCCTGCGCGACCTGCGGGATGCCGGTTACGTCACCTCGCGTCGCGAGGGCAGGCGGGTCTATTACAAGGTCGTTCCCGACAAGCCCATGCGCAGGGACTCGCTGCGGCACCAGACGGTAGGCCAGCTTCTCCAGCTGCTCACGGAGGCCGAGAGCGCTCGACGCGACCGTTCAGACGCCTCGAACTGAGCTCCTTCACTCGGCCGAGGGATCCGCTCCCCCGGGCGAGGGATTGCCCCCCGCGGCGGCGAACAGCATGCTCTGGAGGCGACACCTGCGGCTCTTGGAAACCTCACTCACATACCAGGCGATGTCTCGGGACCCGGCCTCGGCCGAGTGCGAGCCGACGGCCGACACGGTGGTAGTCGCCGGCGGCCGGGCTCTCGTCCGCGCTGCCCGGCGGAGCGTGCTCGAGCGGGCCGGCCTCGTCGTCGCTGCGGACGTCGAGGACGCCTCGCGCGCCGCCAAGGCCGCGGTGCTTTACGAGGCGCAGCTCGTCATCGTCGACTCGCAGGTCAGCGGAGGCTGCGTCCAGGCCGTCCACAGCATCACCCTCCGAGCGCCCGATGTCTCGGTTCTCGTCGTTGCGCCGGAACTCGACCGGGCCGAGCTGCTCGCGGCGGTCCGCGCCGGCGCGCAGGGGTTCGTTACCGAGACGCTCGGCGCCTCCGGGCTCGCACGAGCGGTCGAGGTGGCCCTGCGTGGAGATACGGTCATCCCCCGCGCCGGGGTGGTGGCGCTGATCGAGCAGTTGCGCGCCCGCGGACAGGAGCAAACGTCCGTCGATGGGATCCAACTGCAACTCACCCGGCGTGAGGCGGACGTGATGACCCGGCTCCGGGATGGACTGACCCCGAAGCAGATCGCCTCCGAGCTCGAGTTGTCAGCCGTCACCGTCCGCCGCCATCTCGCTTCGATTGCTCGAAAGACACGACAGGCCCGCCCCCTGACTCTCGCGCTCGAATCGACGTCCTGACCCGCACGGGCCCAAGGAGATCTGACTGTCTGCGCGGGGGCGCGCCTGTCTTCTGCATCAACGCAGATTCGGCGCTCCTAGGCGGTAGCCGGAGGTCCAGTTCGGCCTCCGCCGCAGGTCCGGCAGGGCAAAAAAAGCGCTGCCGGATCCCAGCGCCTCAGCGTCGCCGCTGGGCCTGAATCAGCCCCACCGCCTGCTCGCGATTCTCTACGCCGAGCTTCCGGAGCAAGAGGCCGACGTGTCGGCGAACGGTGACCGGTGACACGCCGAGTCGATCTGCGATTGCAGCGGTCGAGTTTCCCTCGCTGAGCAGCTCTGCCACGTCCCATTCGCGGGGCGTGAGAGTCACCTGCCCCTCGGGAAGGTTGATGCGCCGCCCGGAGAGGTGCCGAATTTCGTCGACGAGGTATGGGACGAGCGACCGTGACAGCGCCGGTTCTCCTCGGTGAGCCGCAAGGAGCGTGGAGGCGAGCCGGTCCCCGGTGAGTCCGTCCTTGAGGAGGTAGCCGGAGGCTCCCCGGGTGAGGGCGCCGACCACGTCTTGTGGGCGGCTCGAGTAGCTGATCACGACGATCAGCGTCTCGGGCGAACTCTTCGCGATGCGCGCGATCGCTTTCGGGCCCGGCCCCAACAGCTCGAGCTCGATCAGGCAGATGTCTGGATTGAGCCGCGACGCGGCCATGATCGCGCCCGGGGCGTCCCCGACCACGTCGGCGACGACGAATCCCCCGGCCTCGAGCGCTTCGCGGACGCCACGGCGGAAGGCAACGTCGGCGTCGGCCAACAGAACCGTCAGGTTTTCGCGCGCGGCGTTCCCCTCGGTCGGCCGACTCTCCACTCCCCTGCCTCCCCTGCGGCTCGCATCTGGAGGAATCTAACGCCGGTCTGACTCGCCGCGGGGGCGGTGACGGTTCGCGGGCTAAGGGAGGCAGGCCTCCGTTTGCGGTGCGGTGCTGCCGCTGAGACGGCCGTCCGTGAGCGTGACCGGCCCGACGGAGGACACGCCGTGCGTGCAGACGGGCGTGTCGGCGGTCGCGGTGGCGACGACGACCACCGCAATGAGTGCGGCGAGCAGAGCGAGCCGGAGCAGCCTGATCACGGTCAGCACAGGCGCTCGATATTCCGCGCAGTCACTAGGGCAATAACGCCGGTGCCGTCACGACGGGTACGTGATCGATTAAGGTCCGCCCCTCCTGGGGTCGAGGCGACCGTGCTGACCGTCGCCACCGAAGGCGATCGAGCGAATGCACACCGAGCGGAAACACTCAAGGTGGTCAGGGCTCTAGCCGAGGTAGTCCTTAGCTTTTTGAAAGTCGCGATCGTCCAGGGAGGAAAGTGATGGCATCAGTGTTGCGCTTTGGAACGGTATGCCTGAACCGGAGACGAGCACTTCAAGCCGCCCTCATCTTCGCGGTGCTTGTCGTGACCGCGCTCCTCGTCGATTCGGCGCTCGCGTCGAGTCGTTCGGAGACGACCCTTCAGGCGCTGAATCGCCAGGTGCTCGCGGGCGTGAATCGTTTTCGTGCGAGGCACGGCCGCGCGCCGCTGCATGAGTCGGCTGCGCTCGACAGATCGGCGCGCCGGCACTCGCTCGAAATGGGCCGCGTCGGCTACTTCGCGCACTCCTCGGCCGACGGGTTGCAGTTCTGGCAGCGCATCCGAAACTTCTACCCCGCCCATGGGTACTCGTACTGGTCGGTCGGCGAGAACCTCGTCTGGGCCTCCCCGAGCCTGAGGGTCGGGGGTGCGATGAGGATGTGGATCTCGAGTCCGCCGCATCTGGCGAACCTGCTCTCTCGCCGGTGGCGCCAGATCGGGATCTCCGCTGTCGGAGTTGCGAGTGCTCCGGGCGTCTACGGCCACAGGCACGTCACCATCATCACCACCGATTTCGGCGTTCGCCACTAGCCAGGGCGCTACAGCGGGTCAGCCGAGCGCCCGACGGGCCCCGCTACGCTCGGCGGGATGGACGGCTCCACGTCCCTCCGCCGGCGCTTGGGGGATCGTGCTCCGTGGTTGAGGCGCGCGTACCACGCGTACCTGTCGGCCCGGCGGGTGGGCCGGTCGACCCTGTCCGCGGTGCTGGACCCGCACTTTCCGCGCCAGACGACGTATGAGGGAAGCCACGGGAGGGCGTGGTGCGTCGGTCTCAGGTGGAGGGCGCCGAGCATCGCCGCGTTCTTCTGCGGCGACGACGTCAGCCTCGCTTCCGGTGGCCGGATATCGCGGCGCCGTGTTCCCGGTCGGATCGATCGCGTCACCGGCGCAGGCGTCCTTCCCATCGTTCGGATTCTCGACCCGGAGCGGTGGCCGGCCGACCTCCTGGGGCGGGCAATCGTCGTGCCGCAGGAGGTGGCGATGCATACGGATCTCCCGGCCGACGTCGACGCGCTCCGCTCGCAACTCCACACGTCCATCACCCGGGGGGATTTCCGACGAATCCGCCACGCGAACTTCAGCTACAGAGTCACGAACGACCCCGCGCTGATCCGCGAGTTCCATGCTCGACACCACGCACCCCTCGTCGCGCAGCGGTTCCCCGACGACGGCAGTATCGGCCCGGTCGAGAACATGCTGGACAAGCTGAACCAGGGGGGCGAGCTGGTTTGCGCCGACGCCGACGGCGCCTGGGTGGCCGGAGTCTTCAACATTGCCGGCGAGACGAGCTACGAACTGGGAACCCTCGGCATTCGCGATGCGGACGAGACCGTGCGCCACAAAGGGGTGGCAGCAGCGCTCATCATCCGGAGCCTCGAGCGAGCCGTCGAGTTGGGGCGGTGCCGCGCCACCTTGGGTCAGTCGCTGCCATTTCTCGGCAAGGGGTCCGTGTGGTTCAAGGCGAAGTGGGGCGGGACGATCACACGCAACCCCGAGATGCCGGAACTTCACATGTTTCTGGATCTTCGCCACGCCGCGGTGCGTCGGATGCTGTCCGCAACTCCCATCATCCACGTCGAGGACGACTCGTTGGTGGCTTCGACGTGGCTCGAGCCAGGGGAACCGCCCGCCCGGGATGCGAAGCGGTTCCCGGGCATCTCCCACTGGTACGTCCTCGCGGAACCGCAAACTCTCGCGGCCGCAGACGCGCAACGGTTGGCGGACGAACGGATCATTCCCATCCCCGTCACCCTGCGAGGGGACGAGCCGCTCTGGCTGGGAGAACAGTTGCATCGCTAACCTGTCGGGCCGGCGCGGGCCCACCAGGAGGCAGGTATGTCGAACAGATGCGCACTCGTCACGGGTGGGGCAGGCTTTATCGGATCGCATGTCGTCGACGCCCTGATCGGCGACGGCTGGCGCGTAGTGATCGTCGACGACTTGTCTACGGGAGATGCGCGTCGGGTCGCGGACGAGGCGACACTCGAGGTCGTCGACATCACCGAACGGGCGGCGCTCGAGAGCGTCTTCCAGGCAGTCCGACCGGCGGCGGTCTTCCATCTTGCGGCGCAGTCGAGCGTCACACGCTCCGTCGCCGACCCGGAACGCGACTGTGAGATCAACGTCCGTGGAACGTTGAACGTTCTGGCCGGCGCGACACAGCACGGTGCGCCGGTCGTCTTCACCTCGACCGGAGGAGCGCTGTACGGGAACGATGCGCCGCTGCCGACGTCGGAGGACGCGTTGCCTGCTCCGATCTCGCCGTACGGGGCCTCGAAGTGGGCGGGCGAGGCGTACGTGGTCACGTGGAGGGAGGCGACCGGGAATCCACACGCCGTCTGCAGGCTCGGGAACGTCTACGGCCCTCGACAGAGTCCACACGGCGAAGCGGGTGTGGTCGCGATCTTCAGCCACTCGCTCTGGCGCGGCGAGTCGCCGACTCTCTTCGGATTCGGGAAGCCGACGCGCGACTACGTCCACGTGCACGACGTTGCACGGGCGCTTCTGTCGGCCGTCGGCCAAGCCGGTGTGTTCAACATCTCGACCGGCATCGAAACTGCCGTCTCCCGAATCTTCGAGCTCCTGAGAGACGCCGCCGCCGCGAACGTCCAGGGCGAGTTGGCACCGTTACGGGCGGGTGAGCTGGAGCGGAGCTGCCTCGACCCGAGCCGCGCGTATGAGCAGTTCGGCTGGAGAGCGGAAATCGGGCTGGAGGAAGGGCTTGCCGCGACGTACGAAGCGCTGACCGCCGAATTCGAACCGGACCGTCCGCCCGAGTCCGGCTGAGTCGCGGGAGCTTCAGCGCGGAGGCAGCGCCCTCGCGGGTACGCCCGCCACGACCTCGCCTGCGCCCACGTCTCGCGTGACCACCGCGCCGGCACCGACGAGCGCGCGCTCGCCGATCGTCACTCCGCCCATGATCACGGCGCCCGAGCCGAGGCTCGCGCCGTCGCCGACCCTCGTCTCCAGCAGTTCCCAGTCCGAGGCGGTCTGGAGTTCCCCCTCGCCCGTCGTGGCGTGGGGATGCTTGTCGTTGATGAAGAGCACCCCGTGGCCGACGAAGACCTCGTCGCCAATCAGCACGCCCTCGCAGATGAAGGCATGACTCTGGATCTTGCAGCTCGCCCCGATTCGCGCCCCGCTCTGGATCTCGACGAACGGGCCGACCCGGGTGTGGTCACCGATCTCGCAGCCGTACAGGTTCGTGAACGACTGCACCACGACTCCGGCGCCGAAGCGGACGCCGTCGAGGAGCCGATACGGGGCGTCGTTGGCCGGCCCCTCAGCCATCGCCGAAGAACGCGCGGATCGCGTC
>JAICLM010000031.1 GCA_025927435.1 Thermoleophilia bacterium
CCACGCCGACGTCGTGATCGCCTCGACCAACGCACCCGGGCTCGTGCTCGAGGCAGAGACGGTGGCCGGGGTGCTGCGGAGCCGCAAGGGCCGCCGGCTCCTACTCATCGACCTCGCCGTTCCGCGCGACCTCGACTCCGCGATCGGCGACCTCGACGGCTGCTACCTCTACGACATCGACGACCTCGAGGCGATCGTGGTCGAGACGCTTTCGTTGCGCCGGCGGGAGGCCGAGCGGGCCGAGGCGATCGTCGCTGCCGAGGCGGAGAAGTTCCACGAGTGGCACGCGTCGCTCGACGTGGTGCCGGCGATCGCATCGCTGCGGGCACGGGCGGAGGAGATCCGCGAGGCCGAGCTGCAGAAGGCGGAGGCGTTGCTCGGGCGACTCGACGACAGCCAGCGCCGCGCCGTCGAGGCGGTCACCGCTCAGATCGTGAACAAGCTTCTCCATCAGCCGACCGTGCGGATGAAGCAGGCAGCCGTGTCGGCCGACGGGGTCCTCTATGCTGAGGCCGTGCGGCACCTCTTCGGTCTCGGCGAGGACGAGCGCTGAACGTCAAGCCCGCAACGGGGCGTCCTCTGCCGCTCCAGGTGCCGACGGCCTTCATCCGAGTCCGGCCGCGCGGCGTCGGCTGCGCCCCGCCCGTACGGAGGCGATTGGCCTGTGCTCGTCCGCGTCGGCAGTCGCGGCAGTAGGCTCGCGCTCACCCAGGCCGAGCGCGCCGTGTCCTCGCTGCGCGCGCCCGGCGTCGAGCTCGTGCTCGTGCCGATCACGACGGCAGGCGACCGCGACCGCTCGCGTCCGTTCGGTGAGATCGGCTCGCGCGGCGTCTTCGTCAAGGAGCTCGAGGAGGCGCTGCTCGAGCGACGCATCGACGTCGCCGTCCATTCCGCGAAGGACCTGACCGCTGCGGATCCCGAGGGGCTCGTGATCGGGGCGTACCTGCGCCGGGAGGATCCGCGCGACGCGCTCTGCGGCGCCGCGGAGGTGCGACCCGGGATGCGGATCGGCACCGCGTCCGTGCGGCGGAAGGCCCAGCTGCTGGCGCTCGAGCCGACGCTCTCGATCGAGCCGTTGCGCGGCAACATCGACACGCGCTTGCGCAAGCGGGGCGAGCGCGGGCTCGACGCGATCGTGCTCGCGGCGTGCGGGCTCGACCGGCTCGGGCTCGGCCATGAAATCGGGCACCGGTTCGAGCCCGAGACGATCCTGCCCGAGGCGGGCCAGGGTGCGCTCGCCCTCCAGGTGCGTGACGGCGAGGAGCACCTCGTCGCGGCCGCCGACGATCGCGGGACCCGCGGGCGCGTGGAGGCGGAGCGCGCGGTCGTGGCCGCGGTCGGCGGCGGCTGCCTCGCTCCGGTCGCGGCGTACCACGACGGGTCGACTCTCACGGGCCTCGTCGCGGCGGAGGACGGATCGTGGATCGAGCGGCACACGGGCGAGGATCCGGCCGCGCTCGGGGCGGAGCTGGCGGATGCGAGTACTCGTCACTCGTGAGGAGCTCGTCGCCCGGGTCGAGTCGCTCGGGCACGAGGCGGTCTTCTGCGAGCTGATCCGCGTCGAGCCGCTGGGCGACGAGCCGGTGGACGCGCGCGCCTACGACTGGCTCGTGGTCACGAGCCGCAACGGCGCGCACGAGCTCGGCCGCCGCGGCGTCCTGGCCAATCGCATCGCGGCGATCGGCCCGGCGACGGCCGAGGCGCTGCGCTCCCACGGCCTCCACGCCGATCTCGTCGCCGCGACCCACACGCAGGAGGGCCTGCGGGACGAGCTGCCGGAGGGAACGCTGTTGCTCGCCGCCGCCGAAGGAGCACGGCGGGACGTCCTCGAGGCCGACTTCCTCCCGCTCTACCGGACGATCGAGCTGCGGCCGGACGTGCCGGCCGCCGACGTCGCGCTCCTCATGTCGGGCTCGGCCGCCCGGGCGCTCGCCGCGGCCGGTGCTCGCGTGCCCGTCGTCGCCATCGGCCCCCAGACCGCGGCCGAGGCTCGGGCTGCCGGCCTGGACGTCGTCGCGGTCGCCGCCACTCACGACCTCGACGGGCTCGTCGAGGCATTACGTTCTCGCTCGTGATCATCACCTTCCTGACCGACTTCGGCCTGCAGGACGACTTCGTCGGCACCTGTCACGGCGTCATCGCGAAGATCGCACCGGACGCGCGCGTGATCGACGTCACGCACGGGGTGCGCCCCGGCCACGTGCTCCAGGGTGCGCTCGCGCTCGCGAAGACGCTTCCTTACATGCCGGCAGGTGTCCACCTCGCCGTCGTCGATCCGGGCGTGGGGAGCAACCGGCGCGCGCTCGCCCTGCGCGACGAGGAGGGCCGGCTCTACGTCGGCCCCGACAACGGGCTCCTCCTCCCGGCGGCCGACCGGTTCGGCGGCGTGGCGCAGGCCCACGAGCTCGCGAACGCCCAGTACTCGCTGCAGCCCGTGTCCCGCACGTTCCACGGCCGTGACCTGTTCTCGCCGGCGGCCGCCCATCTCGCCGCGGGCGTGGCGCTCGAGAAGCTCGGCCCACCGCTCGATCCCGACGAGCTCGTGCGGGTCGAGCTGCCGCAGCCGGAGGTCGGCCATAACCGCATCCGCGCGGTAGCGCTCGTGGTCGATCGCTTCGGAAACGTCGCGCTCAACCTGCGACGCGAGCAACTCGACCAGGCGGCACTCGCTCCCGGCACCCGGATCGAGCTCACCTGCCACGGCGAGCGGTTCTACGCCGTCTTCGCCCGCACCTTCGCGGACGCTCCGCGCGGCTCGCTCATCCTCTACGAGGACAGCTACGGCAGCCTCGCCCTCGCCGTCTCGCGTGGCAGCGCCGCTCTGCTCCTCCGCGTCGAGGAGGGCGGCGAGATCGTCCTCGACCTCGCCGATCGGTGATCGACGCCCAGCGCTTCGCCCGTCTCGTCACGGACGCGGTCGTGCGCCGCCCTCGCGTCTGGCTGCTCTTCCGCGGCCCGCTGCGCAAGATGTTCGACGGGCTCGCGGCCACCTGGGAGACGCGGATCGGCCCGCACCACCTCTGGGCGCTCGACCTGGCGCTCGAGGAGGTGCCGCCGCCGCGCCGTGTGCTCGATCTCGGCACAGGCACCGGTGTCGTCGCCCTGGCGCTCGCCGAGCGCTATCCCGAGGCGGACGTCGTGGGCATCGACCTCAGCCCGGGGATGATCGAGGAGGCTCGTCGGAAGGTGCCGCCACAGCTCACGAGCCGCCTCCGCTTCGAAGTGGGCGACGCCTCGGCGCTCGCGTGTCCCGACGGCGAGTTCGACCTCGTCGTCCTCTCGAACATGATCCCCTTCGGCGACGAGCTGGCCCGCGTCACCGCTCCGGGCGGCACGCTCGTGCTCTCGTTCTCGAGGGGCGCCGAGACTCCGATCTACGTCGCGCCCGACGTGCTGCGCCGGGAGCTCGACACCCGCGGCTTCACGGAATTTGCGGAGTTTTCCGCCGAGCCGGCCACGGCGTTCCGCGCCAGGAGGCATTAGGGTCAGGGCAACGGTCGTCCGCGACACGGTCGCACCGGTCCGAACGACCTGAGGCCCCCGAGCACGTGCGAGCGTCCACGGGGGCCTCGCTTTTGGCCTGCCTCAGGCGAATCGCTCCTCGACGTGCCTGGCGAGCTCGCCGAACTGCGGCGGGATCCCGTTGACTTTCGCGAAGGCCGGGTCGAGCGGAATCGAGACGAGCAGGTCGACCTCGCGGAGAAGCGAGCGCTCCTCGGCCACCGGGGGGAAGACGTCGAGCGTCTCGCCGCAGTGCGGGCAGCGAAGCCCGCGCATGTTCTCGACCGCGCCGAGCACCCTGACCTCGGCGTCCCGGAGCAGCGAGAGCACCTTGCGGGCGTCGAGGTGCGCCGCGTCCTGCGGGCCGACCACGAGGATCGCGCCCGCGAGCTCCATCGTGGCGAAGATGTGCTGCTGCAGGTCGGCCGTGCCCGGCGGCAGGTCGACGATCAGGTAGTCGAGCTCGCCCCAGCGCACGTTCCGTACGAGCTGATCGCCGATGAACGACGCCAGCATCGCCGGCATCGCGAACATCTGGGCCTCGGCCAGGAGGAACCCGACGGACATGACCTTGATGCCCTCGACCTCCAGGGGCTCGAGCTCGACGCGGCCGAACCGAGGGTTGCGTCCCAGCTCCCAGCGCCGCAGCTCGCGCGTCTGCTTCAGGCCGAGCATGACCGGGATGTCGGGCCCGTAGATGTCCGCGTCGAGCAGCCCGACCGCGCGCCCCGCACCGGCCAGCGCCCGCGCGAGCCCGAGGCTGACGGTCGATTTCCCGACCCCGCCCTTCCCGCTCGCGACCGCGACCAGCTTCACGACTCGATTCTGATGATTCTTTCGTGCGAGCGGGCGAAGGCCCCAATTCAAAAAATGGCGAGGGCCGGACTCGAACCGGCGACACCCCGGTTTTCAGCCGAGTGCTCTACCAGCTGAGCTACCTCGCCGCGGCTGGGCGGCGGTCAGTGTAGCCGGGCCTCCTCCACCGGGAGCGTTAGCCTCTGCGCCGTGAGCGTCGAGCCAGCCGCGCGCGAGGTCGCCGTGATCGGGGCTCCGCTCGACCTCGGCGCGGGTCGGCGCGGCGTCGACATGGGACCATCCGCGATCCGCTACGCGGGCCTCGAGCAGCAGCTCGCGGAGAAGCTCGGTGTCCCGGTCTCGGACGCCGGCAACGTCAGTTCGCCGGTCGTGGAGACGACCGACATGGGAGACCCGCAGGCCCGCTATCTGAGCCAGATCCTCGACCTGTGTGATCGGCTGTCCGCGCTCGTGGAGGAGGCGGCCGGTCGTGGCGCCATGCCGCTCGTTCTCGGCGGCGACCATTCCGTCGCGCTGGGCTCGCTCATGGGGATGGCGAAGGTGCGCGGGATCGGCGGCGTCGTCTGGATCGATGCGCACGGCGACCTGAACACTCCGGCCACGTCCCCGTCCGGGAACGTGCACGGGATGGTGCTGGCCGCCGCGCTCGGTTACGGCGGCGACCCGTTCCGGCGAGACGGGTGGTTTCTCCCGGCGGTCGAGGCCGGGAAGCTCTCGCTGGTGGGAGTCCGGTCGCTCGACGACGGAGAGCGGTCGCTGCTGCACGAGCTCGACGCGAAGGTGTTCACGATGAGCGAGATCGACCGCATCGGAATCGAGCCCTGCATGCGCGAGGCGATCGCGCACGCGGCCGGCGGGGCGTTCCTCCACGTCTCGCTCGACATGGACGTCGTCGATCCCGACTATGCGCCGGGCGTGGGGACGCCGGTCCGGGGTGGGCTCTCGTACCGCGAGGCGCACCTCGCCATGGAGACGATCGCGGAGTCCGGGCTCCTCGACTCGATGGACGTGGTCGAGGTCAATCCGATCCTCGACCGAGAGAATGCGACCGGGCAGCTCGCCGTCGAGCTCGTGGCTTCGGCGCTCGGCGCGCGCATCCTCTGATGCTGCAGCTGGAGGTTCGCGACGGGGACATCGCCCAGGTGGAGGCGGACGCGATCGCGAATGCTGCGAACGATCGGCTCTGGATGGGCGCGGGCGTGGCGGGAGCCCTCAAGCGAGCAGGCGGCGAGGAGATCGAGCAGGAGGCGATGGCGATCGGCGGGATCCCGCTCGGCACCGCCGTCTCGACGACGGCGGGACGCCTCCGTGCCCGGTGGGTGATTCATGGAGCGGTGATGGGAGAGGACCTGCGGACCGATGCCGACCTCGTTCAGCGCACGACGCGTGCGTGCCTCGAGCTCGCCGACGAGCTCGGCGCCCGCTCGCTCGCGTTGCCGGCTTTCGGCACCGGTGTAGGCGGCTTTCCGCTCCCGCGCTGCGCTTCGATCATGGTCGAGGAGGCGCGCATCTACCCGGCTCGGACGCTCGAGCGCGTGATCTTCGCGGTCTACGGCAGCGAGGCCTACGAGGCGTTCTCGTCGGCACTCTCTTCGCCGTTGTCCGACGGCTCGTAGTAGCGGCGGCCCTCGAGCTCCTCCGGGAGGTAGTTCGTCTCGAAGCCCTCCGGGTCGTCGTGCGGGTAGACGTAGCCCTTGCCGTGTCCGAGCCGGCGGCCGTACCACGAGCCGTCCCGCAGCGCTTTCGGCGGCCTGGCCGCCCCGCGCTCCTGCACGTCCGCGGTCGCGCGGTTCAGGGCCACGTAGCTCGCGTTCGACTTCGGCGCACGCGCGAGGTAGATCGCCGTCTGCGAGAGGTTGAGGCGCGCCTCGGGCAGGCCGACATGCTCCACCGCCTGGGCGGCGGCGACGGCGACGAGAAGCGCGCGAGGGTCCGCGTTCCCGATGTCCTCGGAGGCGAGCACGATCATCCGCCGCGCAATGAAGCGCGCGTCCTCGCCGCCCTCCAGCATCGCGGCGAGGTAGTAGACCGCCGCATCGGGGTCGCTGCCCCGCATCGACTTGATGAAGGCGGACGTGTAGTCGTAGTGCCGGTCGCCGGCCTTGTCGTAGACGAGCGGCGGCTTGCGGGCGGCATCCTCGACGTTCTCGGCGGTGATGGCACCGTCGGCGGTCTCGTTCGCAAGCTCGACGATGTTGAGCGCGGTGCGCGCGTCGCCGCCTGAGCGGTGCGCGATCAGCTCGACGACTTCGTCGGGCGCTGTTCCGCCGACTTCCGCGAGACCGCGCCGGACGACGACAGCCATTTCCTCCGGCGTCAGCGCCTCGAGCTCGTAGACCTGCGTGCGGGAGATGAGGGCGGAGTTGACCTCGTAGTAGGGGTTCTCGGTCGTCGCTCCGATCAGCGTCACGAGCCCGGACTCCACGCCGGGGAGCAGCGCGTCCTGCTGCGCCTTGTTGAAGCGGTGGATCTCGTCGAGGAAGAGGATCGTGCGCCGGCCGGTCGTGCCGAGCCGCTCCTTCGCCCGCGCGAGCACCTCGCGCACGTCCTTCACCGTCGCCGAGACGGCCGACAGCTCCTCGAACGCGGCGCCGGTGGAGGCGGCCACGATCCGCGCGAGTGTCGTTTTCCCGCTGCCGGGAGGCCCGTAGAGGATGGAGGAGTGGACGCGGTCCTCCTCGATCGCGCGCCGGAGCGCGGAGCCTTCGCCGAGGACGTGCACCTGGCCGACGAACTCGCCCAGTGAGACCGGCCGCAGGCGCTGCGCAAGCGGCGCGACCTCGCTCGCGTGGCGGTCGGCGGCGTCCGAGAAGAGGTCACCCATGACCTCAGTATGCTCCGGCGCGTGTCTGCTGCCGACACGTGGAGCGGGGCGAGCTACGAGCGCATCGCGGAGACCTTCGCACCGATTCACGACCGCGTGGTCGAGGCGCTCGAGATCGAGCCCGGCGCACGGATAGTCGACGTGGCCTGCGGCACCGGCGGCGTCGCACTGAGAGCCGCCCGCGCCGGAGCGACCGTGACCGGCATCGACATCTCCGCCGACCAGCTCGCAAAGGCCCGCAGGGCCGCGGCGGAGCAGGGGCTCACGATCGTGTTCGACGAGGGCGACTGCCAGGATCTGCCGTACGGCGACGCCGAGTTCGACGCGGTCGCGTCCGCCTTCGGCGCGATCTTCGCCCCCGATCAGGAGCGCACGGCGGCCGAGCTCGCCCGTGTCTGCCGTCCCGGCGGCCGGCTCGCGCTCACCGCGTGGCCGAAGGACGAGTGGTCGGACGTGGCCGATCGGGCCGGGCGCACGTTCCCGCCGGGCCCCGACGCGTGCGAGTGGGCGAGGGAGGAGCACCTCCGGAGCCTGCTGGGCGAGGCGTTCGACCTCCAGCTGCAGACCGGTGTGTGGCGCATCGAGGCGGCCTCGGGCGAGGAGCTGTGGGAGCTCGCGTCCACGTCGATGCCGCCGCTGCGTGCGTGGCTCGCGGAGCAGAGCGACGAAGCGCGCGCGCATGCGGAGCGCGTCTATCTCGAGCATCTCGCCTCCGGTGTCCTCGCGCGCGACTACGTGCTCGTGCTAGGAACGCGGCGATGAGCACCGTATCGCTCCGCGACGAGGTCACCGATCTTCTCCAGCGCCTGATCCGCGTCGACACGACGAACCCGCCCGGGAACGAGACCGCGGCGGCCGAGCTGCTGCGCGACTACCTCGAGGCGAACGGCGTCGAGTGCGAGCTGATCGCGAAGGTGCCGGAGCGCGCGAACCTCGTGGCCCGGCTCAAGGGCGGCGACGGCCCGTCACTCCTTCTCCTCGGCCACACGGACGTCGTGCTCGCGGACCCGGCGGAGTGGTCGGTGCCGCCGTTCTCGGGCGAGGTCCGGGACGGCATGGTCTGGGGCCGCGGGGCGCTCGACATGAAGAGCGAGGTCGCGGCGAACGCCGTCGCGATCGCGTCGCTCGTGCGGGACGGTTTCAAGCCGAGCGGCGACCTGATCTTCGCGGCTACCGCCGACGAGGAGGCAGGCGCAGGCTTCGGCCTCGATTGGCTGTGCGAGGAGCACCCGGAGGCCGTTCGGTGCGACTTCGCGATCAACGAGGGCGGCGGCTCCCGGGTCGTGCTGGAAGACGGCCGGCCGATCTACGAGGCGACCGTGGCGGAGAAGATGACCGCTCCGTTTCGGCTGCGTGTGCTTGGACGTTCGGGCCATGCCTCGATGCCCGGGATCGCGGACAACCCGCTCGTCAAAGCGTCCCGGCTGATCGAGCGGATTGCGGCGTACCGGCCTGAGCCGCAGCTGGGCCCTGAGGTGGAGGCGTTCCTGTCGGTGGTGCTCGGAGATGTGCCGCCGGCCCAGGAGGCGGTCGAGCGGCTGCGCCCGCTCTCTCCCGTCGGCGCCGCGGTCATCGAGGCGCTGCTCGCGCCGACGTTCTCGCCGACGGTCATCGCCGGCTCGGCGAAGCGCAACGTCATCCCGGGCATGTGCGAGCTCGAAGTGGACTGCCGGCTCCTGCCCGGTCAGCATCCCGAGCACGTCGAGCCGATGATCCGCGCCGTGCTCGGCGGAGACATCGACTACGAGCTCGAGTGGATCGAGGCGCGCGGCGGCACGCGCTCGGCGCTCGGCACGCCGCTCTGGCGCGCGCTCGAGGAGTGGGTCGCGGAGGCAGATCCCGGAGCACAGGTCGCCCCGCTCGCCTGCGCCGGCTTCACCGACAGTCACTGGCTGCGCGAGGCGTTCGGCACCGTCGCGTACGGCTTCTTCCCTTCCACCGGCGAGCTGCCGGCCGAGGTGGCGGCATCCCTCGTCCATTCCCACGACGAGCGCATCCCGGTCTCCGACCTCGAGCACGCGCTCGGCTGGCTGCGCCACGCCGCGCGCGCCGTCCTGGCCTGAGCCGACTACCCTTCGGCGCGATGGCCAAGGAGAAGATCCGGCTCGGGGGGATGGCTCTGCCCAACGGCGTGCTCGTGCACGGGCCGCATTCGTGGGCGTGCGCGATCCGGGACGAGGACGGGCGGATCGAGGTGGTATCGGCGCGCAAGCGGCTGCAGGCGTCGCGGATTCAGAATCCCTTCCTGCGCGGCCCCGCCCGGCTCGTCGAGGCGCTCCTCCTGCTGCCGCAGATCAAGGCGAAGCTGCCGGCGGCGAGGCTGCCGATGGAGAACCGGCGCACGGTCGCGACGATGCTCGGCGCGGCGGGGTTCGTCCGCGTTCTCCGCGAGTCCGACATGCGGCCGGTGGCCCGCGAGCTGCTGGCGTCGGTCGCCTCTATCGCGCCGGCCGTGCTCGCGCTGCGCGGCGGCGAGCTCGCGGCGTACCACGGTGCGGAGCACATCTCGATCGGCACGTACGAGCACGGGAAGCGCGCGACCCGTGAGCACGAGCGCTGCGGTGGGCACCTCGTCGGGCCGCTCCTGGCCACGTCCGCGGTCGGCAACGTCCTCGCCGGGCTCGCGCCGGAGAAGCACCGTCGCCAGGCACAGGCCGCCGCCCAGATCGGCGCGGTCGCGGCCGCAACCGAGCTCTTCGGCTGGATGTCGCGGCACCCGGAGCACCTGCTCGCGCGGGCGCTGTCGAAACCGGGACACGAGCTCCAGCACCGCTTCTCGACCGCGGAGCCCAGCGACGAGCAGCTCGAGGTGGCCGAGGCGGCGCTGAAGGCGTGCCTCGAGCTCGAGCATGCCGAACCGGCCGCGTAAGGCGCGCCTCGCTCCGGAGGTCTTCGACCTCCCCGTCGAGAAGATGCGCGCGGGGTGGTACACCGACGCGTACTTCAACCACGCTCGCGCGGCACTCCTCGCCGACGGTCGCCACCCGCGCGTCGTCGTCCAGGTCTTCCAGAAGAACGACGCGTGGCTCGGCGGGGTGGACGAGGCCATCGCGATCCTGCGGCTCTGCTCGGAGGAACCGGAAGGGCTGACGATCCGCGCGCTGCACGACGGCGACCGGCTCGAACCGTGGGAGACCGTCCTCACGATCGAGGGCGACTACACGACGTTCGCGCATCTCGAGACCGCGTACCTCGGCACGCTCGCCCGGCGGACGCTCATCACCACCAACGTCGTGCGCGTGCTCGAGGCGGCGAACGGCAAGCAGCTCATCTTCATGCCGGCGCGCTTCGATCACCACCGCGTGCAGGCGGGCGACGGGTACGCGGCCTACATCGCGGGGCAGGTCACAGGGTTCGAGATCGGGGTCACGAGCGACGAGCAGGCGTCCTGGTGGGGAGGGCGCGCGCTCGGCACGGTGCCGCACTCGCTGATCGCGGCCTACGGCGGGGACACCGTCCTCGCGGCGCGCAAGTTCGCCGAGTGGGCTCCGGCGGACATGTCGGTGACCGTCCTCGTCGACTTCGAGAACGACTCCGTCCGAACGGCACTCGACGTCGCCGACGCCCTCGGCGAACGGCTGTGGGGTGTTCGCCTCGACACCTCCGAGACGCTCGTCGACCGGTCGCTGTGGGAGGGGATGGGCGACTTCAGGCCGACGGGCGTGAACGAGCAGCTCGTGCGCAAGACCCGCGAGGCGCTCGACGCCGCCGGCTTCGGTCACGTCCGGATCGTCGTCTCCGGCGGGTTCGACGTCGAGAAGATCCGCGCGTTCGAGGAGCGCGAGGTGCCGGTCGACGCGTACGGCGTCGGCTCGTCGCTCATCCGCGGCGCGAACGACTTCACTGCCGACGTGGTCCTGACCGGCGGGAAGCCCTCCGGGAAGTTCGGACGGCACCTGCGCGAGAACCCGCGTCTCGAGCTCGTCGACTGACGGAGTTCAGTTCCGGGCAGTCCTCACGGTCGCAGTGAATCGCGGCGGCATGTAGGGCTGACAGTTGGCCGACTGTGAGCGGCTCAACCGCACGTTCACGCTCGCGTGAAGCGTGCGCGGCTCGGTTCGCTGCACGAGCGCGAGCCGTTGACGCTGGTTCCGGCGGAACGGGAACCACGTCACCCCACCGCCCGGTTGCAGCGTGTTCGTGCGTCTGAATCTTCCCGCGCGGAACGCGACTGCGGTCGTAGCCGAGTCGCTGAACACGCGCACCCCCAACGACACCTCGGGCGCGCGGTAGTGGACACAGTCGTAGCGCCAGTACACGGTGCCGGTGGCCGCGAGCGCCGTCAGGACGTACGACTTCTGCCGTCCACTCGCTGCGGAGCCAGGGAGAACCAGCACTGCTGCGACGACCGCGCCGAGAAAGACGGCCGCTCTCATGCAGGTCATACGCCGGACGGCGCCGGAGAGGTCCCGTCAGCCGAGCTGCTCGGGATGGCCGAGTTGCCCGAGCTCCGCGATGTCGCGGCGGAAGAAGAGCGCGACCGTCCAGTCGACGACGACCCGGACCTTTCGCTGGAGGAGCGGGAGCTGGTACAGGTGGTACGAGCGCGTCACCCACCAGCCGACGAAGCCGCGCAGGCGGAGGCCCAGCACCTCCGCGATGCCCTTGTGGCGGCCGAGCGTCGCCACCTGGCCGAGCATGCGGTAGCCGTACGGCTCGGGAGGGCCCGTGAGGTTCTTCGCGAGGCGGCGGGCCTGGCGCAGCGCGTGCTGGCAGGTCGGCGGGTCGGGCCGGTCGCTGCGGGTGTTCGGGACGAGCGCGCAGTCGCCGAGCGACCAGACGTGCTCGTGCCCGCGCACGCGGAGGAGCTCGTCGACCTCGACGCGGCCCTTCTCGTCGAGCGGCAGCGGCCACTCGCGCAGGACGGGGTTCGGCGCGACACCGGCCGTCCAGACGGTCGTGTTCGTCGCGATCCGCGTTCCGTTCCCGAGCACGGCCTCGCCGGCGGAGACAGACTCCAGGGTCGTGTCGACGTGGATCTCGATCCCGCGCTTGCGCAGCTCGGTGGCGGCGTAGTCGCCCAGCGGCGGCGGAATCTCGGGCAGGATCCGCGGCGCCGCGTCCACCAGCACCCAGCGGCGCGGGGTCGAGCGCAGGCGCGGGTAGCGGCGGAGCGCGTCCTCGGTCAGGTCGGACAGCTCCGCGAGCGCCTCGACTCCGGCGTAGCCCGCCCCGACGAAGACGAACGCCAACCGGCGCGCCCGTTCCTCCTCGTCGAGCGCCGCGTCGGCCGCCTCGAGCTGGTGGAGGACGTGGTTGCGGAGGTAGATCGCGTCTGCCAGCGACTTGAAGGAGAGCGCGTGCTCGGACAGGCCGGGCACCGGAAGCGTACGGGGCACGGCGCCGAGCGCCAGCACGAGCTCGCGCCACGCGACGGTCTGCGTCCCCTCGTCGGTCTCGACCGTGGCCGTATGCGCTTCGAGGTCGAGCTCGGTCACGGCACCGAGGATCAGCTCCGCATGCGGGCACATCTCGCGCAGCGGGACAACGCAATGGCGCGGCTCGAGCGTCCCCGAGGCAGCCTCGGGCAAGAGCGGCGTGTAGAGCATGAAGTTCTCCTTGCTCACGATCGTGGCCCCGCGCGAGCCGAGCTCGCGCGCCACGTATCCGCCCGCGAAGCCGCCGCCGACGACCAGCACGCCGCCACACGCTTCTCTCGCTGTGCTCACCTGTCCTAGCATCGCGCAGAGATGACGGTCCAGGTCTCGGTCGTCGGCAGCGGAGCCGAGCACGAGGCGAATGCCGAGGAGGTCGGGCGGCTGCTCGCCGAGCGCGGAGCCACGGTCGTGACCGGTGGGCTCGGTGAGGTGATGGCCGCCGCTGCGCGCGGTGCCAAGGTCGCGGGCGGGACGACGATCGGGATCCTCCCCGGCGAGACGCGGGCGGACGCGAACCCGTGGCTCGACCACGTCGTCGTCACCGGCATCGGGCACGGGCGCAACCTCGCCGTCGTCGCATCGGGCGACGCGGTGATCGCGGTGGGCGGACGCTACGGCACGCTCGCGGAGATCGGCTTCGCCCTGACGCTCGGGCGGCCCGTCGTCGTGCTCGAGCCGGGCTGGGAGGTGGACGGTGCGCAACGCGCGGAGACGCCGGCCGGGGCCGTCGAGCTCGCCCTGGCCACGGTTTCTTCGGCCGGCTAGGCCGTCTTCGCCGCGTGGCGCTGGCGGAAGCTCCGC
>JAICLM010000225.1 GCA_025927435.1 Thermoleophilia bacterium
CTCGACTGCTGACCCGCCGTACCGGCGGCCACGTACATGGCGGCGGCGACCACCGCGACCCCCACGAGCATCAAGAAACGCTTCATCGTCCCTCCTTTGGGCCCCCCGCCACATGCGTGGGAATGCTCGGACTCAACAGCTCCCTCGCAGTCCTGTCAACTGCGGGCACCGACCGGGCCGTCGCCTAGCCTCCGCACGATGATTCGGGAGGAGCTGGGCCGCATGATCGCGTGGAGCGAGCGTCATCGTCGGCTCCTCGCGCGCGTGATCATCGCCATCCTCCTCTCGGCGGTCGTCGACACGGTCTGCGCGCTGCTGATGTGGTCGTACGAGAGCGACCTGAAGGGCAGCAGTATCCACGGATTCGGGGACGCGCTCTTCTTCTCGACCGCGCAGATCGTGACGGTTTCGTCGTCCTACGCGAACCCGCTCACGCACGCCGGCCAGATCGTGGACGTCGTCCTCGAGCTGTGGGCGATCTTCGTCCTCACCGCCGTCGCGGGCTCCTTCGCCTCGTTCTTCACGAGCGGCGACCGGAGCCAGGACGGCGGCGACGGCTAACGCGTCTTCTTCTTCACGGTGCTGCGAGCCTTGCCGGTCGCCTGCTGGGCCTTGCCCTTGAGCGCCTTGCCGACGCCCTTGGCCTCGGTCTTGCCGCTACCGCTCGAATAACCGGCCTCGGCCTTCGCCTTGCCGGCGACCTCGTTCGTCTTCCCCTTCAACCGCTGAGTGCGATCTCCCATCACCGGACCTCCTGTGAGCTTTCACAGGAGAACGGCCGCCGCTCGCCGTCGGTTGCGGACCGCTACGAGGTCGGCAGCCCGATCGGGCAGGAAACGCCGGTGCCGCCGAGCCCGCAATACCCGTTCGGGTTCTTGGCGAGGTACTGCTGGTGATACGGCTCGGCGTAGTAGAACGGCCCGGCCTCCGCGATCTCGGTCGTGATCTCGCCGTAGCCGGCGCGCTCGAGCTCCGCCTGGAACATGTCGCGCGTCGACTCCGCCGCTGCCCGCTGCGTCTCGTCCGCCCAGTACACCGCCGAGCGGTACTGCGTGCCCATGTCATTGCCCTGTCGCATGCCCTGCGTCGGGTCGTGGTTCTCCCAGAACAGGCGCAGGACGCCGTCGAGCGGGAGCACTGCCGGGTCGAAGACGACGAGCACCGCCTCGGTGTGGCCGGTGCGGCCGCTGCAGACCTCCTCGTAGGTCGCGTTCGGCGTGTGGCCGCCGGCGTATCCGACTACGGTCGTGTAGACGCCGTCGGCCTGCCAGAACACGCGCTCGGCGCCCCAGAAGCAACCCATCCCCACCACGAGCTGCTCCATCCCTTCCGGGAAGGGCGGCGTGAGCGGCGTCCCCAGCACCTCGTGACGGTCGGGAACCTGCATCGGCGTGTCGCGCCCGGGCAGCGCGTCTTCGGGCGTCACCATCTCGGCCTTCTTGAAGAGGAACATGACTCCAGCTTACGCGGCCGACTCCTGCTCACCGAGCTCCTCGGCGACGGAGCCGGCAATCTCCCGCTCGGCGCGCTGTTGCAACTCCCCCTCCTTGCGCCTCGTCCAGACCACGAACGCGACGACGAGGACGAGCCCCACCACGCCGAACGTGACGTCGATTGCCGTGCTCAACCTCCGGATGGCGTCGCCGAAGACGTAGTAGACGACGCCGTAGAGCGTCGCCCACACGATTGCACCGGCGGCGTTGAAGAAGAGGAAACGCGGCCACTGCATGTGGTTGGCGCCCGCGAGGAAGGCCGCCCAGGTGCGGAGCACCGAGACGAATCGTCCCCAGAACACGACCTTGCCGCCGTGGCGCCGGAAGAGCCAGATCCCGATCTTCAGCCGTCCCTCGTGCAGGCGGATCCTGTGCCCGTGGCTCAGAAGCAGCCTCGCGCCGCCGTAGCGGCCGATCGAGAACCCGACGTTGTCGCCGACGATCGCTCCGGCGACGGCGACCGCGATCACCCACTCGATCTCGAGCTTGCCCGTCGAGCCGGCGTAGAGCGCGGCGCCGATCAGCGCCGTCTCGCCGGGCACCGGCACGCCGATGCTCTCGATCATCACGAGCAGGAAGACGACGAGGTAGCCGTAGGACGAGAGCCACTCGTCGATCGTGTGGGTGGAGAGAAAGAAGCCGACGGTCACGGGTACATCCTCACTCCTGCCACCATGAGGACGTGAGCACCGAGGAGTCGCGTACCGCACGCGTCCTCACCGATGCAGCGGCCCTGGGGTCGGCAGCGGCGAGCGCCGCCGCGCGGCGGCTCACGGTCGCGCTCGGAGGCGCCGAGCGCACCCGCGTCATCATCGTCCTCGCCGCGATTCTCGGGCTGAGCGGCGCCGATGCCGCGACGGTCGGCGCGTCTGCGGCCGAGCTCCGGTCCGGCCTGCACATCACGAACACCGACATCGGCCTGCTCGTGGCGGTCAGCTCCCTCGTCGGTGCCTTCGCCACCCTGCCCTTCGGCGTCCTGGCCGACCGCGTGACACGGACCCGGGTGCTTGGCGCGACGATCGTGACCTGGGGCGCCGCGATGCTCTGGAGCGCCACCGCGTCGGACTTCACCGAGCTCCTGTGGACGCGTCTCTTCCTCGGGGCCGTCACCGCCTCGGCCGGGCCGATGGTCGCCTCGCTCGTCGGTGACTGGTTCGGAAGCTGGGAGCGCGGCCGGATCTACGGCGTCATCCTCGCCGGCGAATACGTCGGCGCCGGCATCGGCTTCGCGGTCACCGGCAACGTCGCCGCGCTGTCATGGCGCGCGGCCTTCGTCATCCTCGCGCTGCCCGCGTTCGTGCTCGCGGTCGTCGTGTGGCGGCTGCACGAGCCGGAGCGCGGGGGCAAGGGCACCCTCGCCTCCGAGAAAGCACCTCCCCCGCCCGAGGTGCTGGCCCAGGCGCAGAACGGGGACGCACAGACGACCGACGCGCAGCGGCTCGCGCGGGAGCGCGGTCTCACGCCTGACCCCGAGCTCGTCGTCGACCCGGGCGAAGCGCGGCGCATGAACCTCCTGCGTGCCACCGCCTACGTGCTGCGGGTTCGCACGAATCTCGTCCTCATCGCCGCGAGCGCGTGCGGCTACTACTTCCTCGCCGGCCTGCAGACGTTCGGGCTCGAGTTCTCCAGGGACCAGTACGGGATCGACCAGGCGCTCGCAAGCTCCCTCCTGCTCGTGATCGGCATCGGCTCCCTGGCCGGCGTGCTCGTCGGCGGCGCGCTCGGCGACTACCTGCTCAAGCGAGGGCTGCTGAACGCCCGCATCTGGACGCCGGCCGTCGCGGCGGCGCTCACGACGGTGCTGTTCGTCCCGGCGATCTTCACCCGCGGCGCGGTGACCGCCCTGCCGTACCTGGTGGCGGCGGCGTTCTTCCTCGGCGCCCAGAACCCACCCCTCGACGCGGCGCGGCTCGACATCATGCCGCCGCTCCTCTGGGGACGCGCCGAGGCGGTGCGGACGCTGCTGCGCTCGCTCGCCATGGCACTCGCCCCCCTCCTCTTCGGCGCCGTCTCGGACCACGTCTTCGGCGGCGGCCGGTCGGGCCTCCAGTGGACGTTCGTCGTCATGATCCTCCCGCTCGGCGCGAGCTCGTGGCTCCTCTTCAAGGGCCTGCGCACCTACCCGGCCGACGTC
>JAICLM010000092.1 GCA_025927435.1 Thermoleophilia bacterium
CCCGAAGCCTGCGAACTGGCGCATCGTCCAGAGCCGGCCGCGGTACATCGACGGGTAGACGCCGCGCGTGAAGGGATACGCGCCGGGCCAGCCTAGGTCGCGCTCGTAGTCGAGCTCGACGTTCTCGGGCGAGTAGAGCGGTTCGTTCTCGACGCCGGAGATGGTCGAGAAGAGCTCTCCCTCGCGTTCGGGCGTCGCCTCGTAGCGCTGCCGCCATTCGTCCGCGCCGGCGGTCTGCTCCTCGTGGTCCGTTGTCGCCATCGCGTGAAGTCTAGGCGGCTTCCCGCACCGGCTTGCCGGGCGCGCCTCGAGGAGGGCCGCTTCGTCGGCGGCCCTCCTCGGATACCTCTCGTCAGTTACCGACTTCCAGCGGGAAGGCGTCCGCGAACGGTCTTCCGGGCAGTCTGATGCCTGAGCGCGCCGGTCGGAGCGGTGACGGCCCACGTACCGAGGCTGACGGCCCGGCCCGCACCGGTCGACTTTATGTACGCGTCCGCACCGAACTGGCTGGCGGCGTCGCACGACCATGCGGAAGCGACGTCGGTTAGGCAGCGGAAGCTGACGTTTGTATCAAACACCGAGTACACACAGAGATGGCCCGGGGCGGCCTGTGGGTTGGATGAGCTGCCCGGACAATCGGCAGTCGGCGACCCGCCTGCCGGGATGAAGTCAGGACTCCCCGAGCCACCGACCGAGGGGGCCGACGCCAGCGGGAAGGGGAAGCTGATCGCGCCACTGGCCTCCTGGCCTGCGGCTGTTGCCTCGAACTCGACCGCATAGGTGCCTGTTTCGGTCTTTCCACTGGGAAGAGTCCCCGGCGACAGTGCCGTCGTGGCTGTCGTGGCGTTCGTCGCGTTCGTCGCGTTGGTGGCGCTCGTCGCGTGCGTCGCATTTGTCGCATTTGTCGCGTTCGTCGCATTGGCCGCATTGGTCGCGTTCGTGGCGCTGTCTGCGCTCGAGGCGTGCGTCGCGTTGGTCGCAGTGTTCGCGGTCTTGGCGTGCTTCACGCTGAGCGTCGGAGCGAGCTTCTTGATCAGCTTCGTATCCGCTTTCTTGTCGCCGTGCTTCGACGTGCTGGCCGCGACGGCCGTCCCGCCGAGCACCAGGCTCAGTGTGACCATCGAGATGACGAGCGCCGGGCTGGGCAGGCGAAACCTGCGCTTGAGCATAGGAACCTCCGGTCGAGTTGTCGGAACTCTCAGCCGGGCACCCTGTCAGGCGTAGAAGACGGCGCCGCAGAATGGTGAGCCGCTCGCACGCGCGAACGGTGGCCATGTCACCCTCTGGCTCCTGACGAATGCCCTCAGGCTGAGCATCGCCCTTCGGCTCGCGATCGTCAAGAGATCGAACCGGGGCGCCAGAGAGGACCGGCGACCCCGACCTCTGCGTTCGCCGCGCGGGCGAGAACGAAGAGAAGATCGGAGAGCCGGTTGAGGTAGACGGCCGCGAGCGGGTTCGTCTCCGGCACGGTCAGCACCGCGCGCTCGGCGCGCCGGCAGACCGCGCGCGCGAGGAAAAGCCGCGCGGCCCGCTCACTGCCGCCCGGCAGAACGAAGCTCTTCAAATCCGGCAGCGACGCGTTCGCCTCGTCGATCTCCTGCTCCAGCCGGCCGACCGCCTCCTCCGTGATGCGCAGCCGGTCGTCGCCCTCCACGAACGGGACCGAGAGGTCCGCTCCGACGTCGAAGAGCTCGTTCTGGATGCGGTCGAGCCCGCCGGCGAGGCCGAGAAGCGAGTTCAGCTCGTCGACGTCGCCCATCGCGGCCACGCGCGGGTCGAGCTTCGAGACGCGCGAGCCGTCGCCGAGGCTCGTCTGCCCCCCGTCGCCGCCGCGCGTGTAGATCCGCGTCAGGCGGACGGGCTCGTCGCGCTTCCGCATGCCCGTAGCCTACGGCGATGATCCGCCGCGCGACCGCCGACGACGTCGAGGAGATCGTCGCGATCTTCGAGCCGTCGTTCGCGCTGCTCGACTTCCTGCCGCGACTCCACACGCACGAGGAGAACCTCGCCTTCTTCACCCGATGTGTGCGCGACGGGGACGCGTACGTCCTCGGCCGCGGCTTCGCGATCCTCGCCGGCGACTGGCTCACGCACCTCTACGTCCACCCGGATGAGCTCGGCACCGGCGTCGGCCACAAGCTGTTCGAGCACGTGAAGACGTTGCGGCCTGACGGCTTCCAGCTCTGGGTCTTCCAACAGAACGAGCGCGCGCGGCGCTTCTACGAGGCACACGGTGCAGTGGCCGTCGAGTTCACGGACGGCTCCGGGAACGAGGAGAAGACGCCCGACGTGCGTTACCGGTGGACGTCCAACAACTAGCGGACGGGTTGTGGCGCTGGACGGCCGCGGGGGCCGGCTGCGTCTACTACGAGGCGCCCGACGCGATCGTCCTCTTCGACCCGCTCGTACCCGCAGGCGAGGAAGAGAAGTTCCTCCGGTATCTCGACCGGGACATCGAGCGGCTCGGCCTTCCCGTTTCGATCCTCCTCACCGTCGAGCGAAACGAACGAAGCGCACCGGTACTGCGCGAGCGCTACGGGGCCGGCGACCGGGTACCGACGACGGTCGAGGCCTACCCGGGCGAGGATCAGTCCGCGTACTTCATCCGGCCACACGGCGCTCTCGTCGTCGCGACAGTCGAGGTCTCCCCGGCCGCGACCGCCGACCTTCCGGTCGAGATCGTGCTCGCCTCGAACCTAGCCGGCGGCTAGCGAGCGTTCCTGCAGCCCGAGGATCGAGCGCGCGATCACGAGCCGCTGGATCTCGCTCGTGCCCTCGTAGATCTCCGTGATCTTGGCGTCGCGGTAGTAGCGCTCGACCGGGAACTCCTTCGTGTAGCCGTAGCCGCCGAGGATCTGGATGGCCTCGCCCGTCTGGCGCCGCGCCATCTCCGACGCAAACAGCTTGGCCTTCGCGCCTGCCTCCGTGTGCGGGAGGTCGTTCTGCTTCAGCCACGCGGCGCGATGGACTAGGAGGCGGGCCGCGTCGATCTCCATCGACATGTCCGCGAGCTTGTGCTGGATCGCCTGGAACCGACCGATCGGCTGCCCGAACGCGTGCCGCTCCTTCGCGTACTCGCGCGCGACGTCGTAGGCCGCCTGCGCGATCCCGACCGCCTGCGCGGCGATCCCGATCCGGCCGCCGTCGAGCGTCGCCATCGCGACGTGGAAGCCCTTCCCCTCCTCGTGCAGCAGCCGGTCGGCCTCCACGACGGTGTCCACCGCGATCGAGTTGGTGGTCGACGAGTTGAGGCCGAGCTTCTCCTCGCGGCCGGTGACCCGGATCTGGTCTGCGTCGAGCACGAAGGCCGAGACCCCGCGCGCGCCCGGCGTGTCCGGGTCGGTGCGCGCGAAGAGGAGGAACGTCCCGGCGGCCTCCGCCGTCGAGATGAACTGCTTCGCGCCGGAGATGCGCCAGCCGCCGTCCTCGCGCGTCGCCGAGGTGCGCAGCGCCCCCGCGTCGGAGCCTGCCTCGGCTTCGGTCAGCGCGAAGGCACCGATCAGCTCGCCGCGCGCGAGCGGTGGGACGAAGCGGGCGCGCTGCTCCTCGGTCCCGAAGCGCAACAGCGGCAGGGTCACCGCGCTCGTGTGCACGGCGACGGTGACGCCGACGCCGGCGTCGCCGCGCGAGAGCTCCTCGATCACGAGCATGTAGGAGAGGAAGTCGGCCCCGGCGCCGCCGTACTCCTCGGGGAGGCAGACGCCCATCAGCCCGAGCTCGGCGAGCTTGGCGAAGACCTCGCGCGGGAAGTGGTGCTCGCGGTCCCACTCCGCCGCGTGCGGCTCGATCTCGCCGCGGACGAAGTCGCGCGTGAACGCCTGGATCTCCTTTTGCTCGGCGGAGAGCTCGAAGTCCATCAGTCGTAAGCGTAGAAACCACGGCCGGACTTTCGCCCGAGGCGGCCGGCCTGGACGTGCTCGCGCAGGAGCGGGCAAGGCGCGTACTTCCCGTCGCCGAGGCCCTCCTGCAGCACCTCCATGATTGCCACACACGTGTCCAGCCCGATCAGGTCGGCGAGCGCGAGCGGCCCCATCGGATGGGCAAAGCCGAGCTTCGCGATCGTGTCGATCGCCTCGGGCTCGGCGACTCCGTCGTGCAACGCCCAGACCGCCTCGTTGATGAACGGCATCAGGATCCGGTTCGAGACGAAGCCCGGGAAGTCGTTGGCGACCGCCGGCGTCTTCCCGAGCTCCTCGGCGAGCGCGACGATCGCCGCCGCGGTCTCGTCGGAGGTCGCGCGCCCGCGCACGACCTCGACCAGCTTCAGCACCGGCACGGGGTTGAAGAAGTGCATGCCGATCACCCGGTCGGGACGGTTTGTGGCGGCGGCGAGCGACGTGATCGGGATCGAGGACGTGTTCGAGGCCAGAACCCCGGTCCCGGGTAGCGTCTGGTCGGCCGTTCGGAAGACGTCCTCCTTGGTCTTGAGGTCCTCGACGACCGCCTCGATCATCAGCTCCGCCGGGACGATCTCCTCGACCGGCGTGATCCTCGCCAGGACTTCGTCCGGGTCGGAGCCGCCCTTCTCCGCGAGCTTCTCGAGGCTCTTGCGGATCGTGGACAGGCCGCGCTCGATCGCGCCGGGATACGGGTCGTGCAGGGACACACGACGCCCGGACACGGCAACGACCTGCGCGATTCCGCCGCCCATCTGGCCCGCTCCCACCACGAGGACGTGCTCGAAGTCCATGCGGTGCCGAGGCTATAGGGTCGCGGCGTGCCGACGGTCGACGTCAACGGTGCGCGCCTCTGGTACGACGAGGCCGGCAGCGGCCCAACGGTCTTGCTCCTGCACGGCGGGCTCGGCGACTCGGGGCTCTGGGAGCCGGTCGTGCCGTTCCTCGCCGAGCGCTTCCGCACGATCCGCACCGACCTGCGCTTCTTCGGGAAGTCGACCGGGCCGGCAGTGCCCTGGTCCTGGCAGGACGACACGATCGGCGTGCTCGACGAGCTTCGCATCGACCGGGCGGCGGTCGTGGGTCTCTCCCTCGGCGGCAAGCTGGCGCTCGACGTCGCGCTCGCACACCCCGACCGGCTCTGGGCCGTGGTGGGCGTCGCTCCGGGGCTGGGCGGACACGACGGAGACCCGTACACCGAGGAGCACGAGGCGCGCTACGAGGCCGCCGAGGACAAGATCGAGGCGATGCTGGAGATCGACCTCGAGGTCTGGGCGCCCCTCGGCGCCGACGACCGGATCCGGGAGCTCTGGCGCGCCACGCCCGACGCGAATCCGCTCCCGGAGGGCGTCGAGCCGCGCGAGCCCGAGGGCGCCCCCGCAAAGGACCGCCTCGGCGAGCTCGCCGTGCCCACGCTCGTCGTGACGGCGAAGCACGACCCGGCCGGCTTCCGCGAGATCGGCCCTCTCGTGGCGCGCGCCGCGCCGGACGCGCGCCACGTCGAGCTCGAATCCGACCACTACCTGACGCTACGCGAGCCCGAGCTCCTGTCCGGGGTGCTGGTCGATTTCCTTGCCGCGGCGGCGCCGGAGGAGTAGGACCCCGAGGGCGGCGAGGAGCGCGAGCCCGCCGCCGGCGCCGGCTCCGACCCAGGCCCACGAGAAGCCGGAGCCGGGATAGGAGATCTGCCAGCTCCCGACGGCGACGTTCAGCCAGGGACGACCGCTCCGCCAGTGCGCAACGAGCGTCCGGTCGTGGTCCCGCAGCGAGAGGACGATGTTGCCGAGCCCGCGATTCTCGGGGAGGTCGATGCAGTAGGCGACGCGGCGCACCGTGTCGAGCGCATGCACGAACGGCTCGCCGGACGGCTTCTGGTAGAGCGTGTACACCCAGCGGCCACCGGCGCTCGTCGTCCGTGTCATGGCATAGCCGGCCATGGTCTCCTCGTCGTCGCTCTCGTCCCGAGCCGCGATCTTCCCGGGCAGCAGCCGGTTCGTCCGCATGTCGTACGCACGCACGATGTAGCGGCTCGTGTCCTGCGACCGCCCGTGCGTGTACTGGATGAGATAGAGCGTCGAGGCGTCCGGCGAGAGCGCGTCGTAGGTGAAGTACCCGTCGAGCGCGATCGTTCGGACGACGCGCAAGTGCTGCGGGTCCACGACGAGAAACCGGCTCGGCGACGAGATTCCGATTCCTGCACTGCCCAGGACAAGCGTCCGGCCGTCATGTGAGAGGCCCTCGGCGCCGGCTGCCGTGTACGGCAGCCCCCACTCCCCCGGGATGCGAAGCGCGGGACCGACCGAATGATCCCTCGTCGAGACCTCGACCAGGTCGGTGCCGCGGCCCGACGTGGTGTTGACGGCGACGTAGCGCAAGGAGCCGTGCGCGACTCCGGTGCCGTCCTGCGTGACGAACATCGGCCCGTCGGCGTGTGCGGCGGGAGCGGCGGCGAGCGCTGCGGCGGCGACGGCGAGGCAGAGCGAGAGCCTGCGCATGGCTTCCTCCTTCGGGGTGACACCGCTCATACGGCGCGACGGCCCGGAGAGGTCCGGCGAAATCAGGCTGCGGTTGCCAACGGCTTTGCCTCCGGCCGCTGGGCGACGACGATCTGCCGCGAGACCGCGACCGCGACGACCGCGCCGACGGCCACCCCGGCCCCCTGCGCATCCGACTGCGCCCCGAGCGCGGCGAGGGCACCCCAGACCACGAGGTAGACCCAGCCGCCGACGGCGGCGCCGTACACGAGCCCCACGCCGAGCTGGTGCGTGGCGGGGAAGACGCCGAAGAGCTTCGGCGTGCGCCCCTCGCCGCCCACGAGCGGTCCGCCGGAGAAGAGAACCGACTCGAGCCTGTTCACCCGTTCGTTGGCACGCCGGCAGAGCTCCCCGCTCCGCAGCTCGTACGCGAGGACGCCGGAGGTCGCGCCGAGCCCGAGCCCGCCGATCGCGAGCAGCTCCACGCCGCTCCGTCCCGGTGAGATGAGCGCGACGACCGCGCCGGTCAGCGACGGCACGAGCGCGAGCAGCTTGAAGCGGATGTCGGTGAGCTGCTCGAACCGCCGCGACGCAGATTCGTACTCGAGCCGCAGCAGCTCGTCGCCCTCCGACACTGATCCCTCCTTGCCCGCATCTTCGCGCGCCTCGCGCCGCGGGTCAATGACCCGACGGGGGATCGGCTCAGACTTCGATCAGCAGCGCGTCGCCCTGGCCGCCGCCCGAGCAGATCGCGGCGAGGCCGAGGCCGCCGCCGTTGCGGCGGAGGTCGTGCACCATCGTGCCGAGGATCCGACCGCCGCTCGCGCCGATCGGGTGGCCGAGCGCGACCGCTCCACCGTTGACGTTCGCGGTCTCCGGATCGGCGCCGAGCATCGTGAGCGAGTTCAGCGCGACCGAGGAGAAGGCCTCGTTGACCTCGACTCGCTGGACGTCGCCGATCGCCTTGCCGGCCTTCTCGAGTGCCTGCGCACCCGCGTTCGCCGGCGTGCGTGCGAGCCACGCGAACTCGTCCGCTACGTAGCCCTGGGAGATGATCGTGGCGAGCGGCTCGAGCCCACGCCGTTGCGCGAACTCCTCCGAGCACACGACGACGCAGGAGGCTCCGTCGTTCACGCCCGGCGCGTTGCCCGCGGTCACCGTCCCCTCCGGATCCATCACCGGCTTCAGGGAAGCGAGCTTCTCGGCGGTGGTGTCGCGGCGCACCGACTCGTCGGCCGTCACCTCGCCCACGGGAACGATCTCGTCGTCGAAGAGGCCCGCATCCTGCGCCGCTGCGGCGCGCTCGTGCGAGCGCAGCGCCCAGCCGTCCTGATCCTCGCGCGAGACGCCGAGCTCGCGGGCGACCTTGGCCGCCTGCTGCACCATGTGCAGCTCGTCGAACGTCGAGCGAAGCCCGTCCCAGATCATCAGGTCGAGCAGCGTCCCGTCGCCCATTCGGTAGCCCTGGCGCGCCTTCGGCAGCGCGTACGGCGCGTTCGTCATCGACTCCATGCCGCCGGTCACGACGACCTCGACGTCGCCGGCGCGGATCATCGAGTCGGCGATCTCGACAGCGCGGATCGAGGAAGCGCAGACCTTGTTCACCGTGTC
>JAICLM010000003.1 GCA_025927435.1 Thermoleophilia bacterium
GCGACGTGACCAAGTGCGTGATCACGAAGGAGTGCATCGCGCAGGGCATCCGGCCGACGCTCGTCACGAGCGCCGAGGCCGCCGGCGACGAGCCCGACGAGCCCGTCGAACAAACTGCCTGAAGAGCGTTCGCTCTCCAGGCAGATGACCGAACTCCGCGCGCCCGAGAGCGCGGTCTCGGGCGCGCTACGTGCTGAGGGCTTTTGTTGCCCGCCGCGGCGGGCGCCTCCGGCGCGCGGCCGGCTGTTTAGGGTCGGGCCGTGCTTCGTCCTTTTGCCGAGGAAGATGAGGCTGCGGTCGAGGCGTTGCTTCGTGCCGCATGGCCAGCCGATCTGGAGCTTCGTCAGATCTCTGCTATCCACGGTCCTGACCTCGACGGCGAGGATCGGTGGCGGCGGACACTGGTCTGCGCTGCTTCCGGCGAGGTCGTCGGTGCGGGCTCGGTAGTCGGGAACGCCCGGCATCCTGCGAGGTACTTCGTGGTTCTGGTTGTGGCTCGGGGGTTCCGTCGCCGCGGGATCGCGAGTGAGTTGTTGGCCGAGCTGGTGTCGCTCGGAGACGGTCGGCCTCTGGTGGCGCGGGTCCGGGAGACCGACGAAGCTGGGTTGAGCTTCCTGCGGGCTCGAGGATTTGGGGTATTGATGCGGAGTCGTGTCGGGGTAGTCGATCCGCGCGATCCGCAGGTGCACGCTTGGCTGAAGGGTTCACCGGCTTGCCTCGATGCCGGAGTCTCGCGCGAGGAGCTGGCGCGAGCGCATGAGGAGGCATACGCAGCCGAACACGAGAGCTGGTCACCTACGACGGAGCGACCGGTCGAGGAGTCGCTGCGACTCTTCTGCGGGGATTCCTGGCTGCCACACACGGCGCGCGTGGTCCGCCGACACGGCCAGATCGCGGCTGTCGCCGGGCTCCACGGCCCGCCGCTGGCCTCTTCAGAAGGCGAGTTGTTCTTGATGGCCGGCAGCGCTACCGGCGACGAGGCTGCGCTCCGGGCGGTGGTTGCTGCCGAACTGGATCTTGCGCGCTCGCTGGGAGTCCGAGTCTCGATCGAGGCCGACGAGGCCAACCGCGAGCTATCTCAGATCCTGGACGAGTTGCCCGCGGTAATGGATCCGACGCTTCTCCTACTCAGCAGCGACGCATGACGTCCGTCGTGCCGAGTCCTGAAGATCGCGTAGCGTTTCGCGCATGACAGCAATCCAAGTCGGAGCCGAGTTCGGGCCTTCGTCGTGGATCGAGGTGCCCCAGGAGAAGATCCAGGCGTTCGCCGACACGACCGGCGACCACAACTTCATCCACGTCGATCCCGAGATGGCGGCGCAGACTCCGTTCGGCGGCACGGTCGCGCACGGCTACCTCACGCTCTCGCTCCTCCCGCAGATGTCGTACGAGGTGCTGCCGCACGACAATCCCGGTGCCGGCATGGCCCTCAACTACGGCCTCAACCGCGTTCGCTTCCCGGCCCCGGTTCCGTCCGGCTCGCGTGTTCGGGGCTCGTTCGTGGTCGGCGCCGTCGACGAGGAGGACTGGGGGCGGCAGGTGACCATGACGGCGACGATCGAACGAGAGGGCGGAGACAAGCCCGTCTGCGTGGCCGAGGTCGTCTACCGGTACTACCGCCTCTAGGCGACTGCGGCCGGCCCTGGATCCTAGATCGGGGTTCTTTACGCCATAGAAGGTGTAACGTCCCTCGTCTAGGGTAGATTTGGGATCCGAAAATCCGATACGGGGAGGCGAGATGATCGAGGACGCGGCACGGGAGCTCGAGACGCAATGGCGCGACGACGAACGCTGGAGCGGAATCGAGCGCACCTACACGGCCGAGGACGTCGTTCGGCTCCGCGGCTCGGTCGTCGAGGAGCACACGCTCGCACGGCTCGGCGCCGAGCGCCTGTGGCAGTTGATCCGGAGCGAGAATCCCGTCCGCGCGCTCGGTGCGCTCACGGGCGGCCAGGCTGTCCAGATGGTGCGCGCCGGCCTCGAGGCGATCTACCTCTCCGGCTGGCAGGTCGCGGCCGACGCGAACCTCGCCGGCGCGACCTACCCGGACCAGAGCCTCTATCCGGCGAACAGCGCTCCCGCCGTCGTGCGCCGCCTCAACAATGCGCTCCTCCGCGCCGACCAGATCGACTGGGCAGAGGGAAGGAACGGCACGCACTGGCTGGCGCCGATCCTCGCCGACGCCGAGGCCGGCTTCGGAGGACCGCTCAATGCCTACGAGCTCATGCGCGCGATGATCGACGCGGGCGCGGCGGGTGTCCACTACGAGGATCAGCTCGCCTCCGAGAAGAAGTGCGGCCACCTGGGCGGCAAGGTGCTCGTGCCAACGCAGCAGTTCGTCCGCACCCTCAACGCGGCGCGGCTCGCCGCCGACGTTTGCGGCGTCTCCACTGTGCTGGTCGCGAGGACGGATGCGCTCTCGGCCGCCCTCCTCACGAGCGACGTCGACGAGTACGACCGCGACTTCGTGACGGGCGAGCGGACGGCGGAGGGCTTCTACCGCGTCCGTGACGGGATCGATGCCGCCATCTCGCGCGGGCTCGCCTACGCGCCGTACGCCGACCTCGTCTGGTTCGAGACTTCCACGCCCGACCTCGGCGAGGCGAAGGAGTTCGCGGACGCGCTCCACGACCGCTTCCCCGGCAAGCCGCTCGCCTACAACTGCTCGCCGTCCTTCAACTGGCGCCGGCACCTGGACGACGAACAGATCGCGTCCTTCCAGGACACGCTCGGCGAGTGGGGCTACCGCTTCCTCTTCATCACGCTCGCGGGCTTCCACTCGCTCAACGCGGCGATGTTCGAGCTCGCGAGCGGGTACGCCCAGGAACAGATGCCGGCGTACGTGCGGCTGCAGCAGCGCGAGTTCGAGCTCGAGGAGCAGGGCTACACGGCGACCCGGCACCAGCACGAGGTCGGGGCCGGCTACTTCGACCTCGTCACGCAGGCGGTTGCGCCGGACAGCGAGACGCTTGCGCTCAAGGGCTCGACCGAGGAGGCGCAGTTCGCGAAGGAGACGGTGTGAGCGCCCTCGCAGACGTCGAGATCCTCGCGCCTGCCGACGAGGAGGTCCTGACCCGCGAAGCGCTCGGGCTCGTTGCACGCCTGCACCGGAAGCTGAATCCACGGCGCCGTGAGCTGCTCGAGCGGCGGCACGAGCGGCAGCTCGAGCTCGACGCGGGCGCGCTGCCCGGCTTCCTCTCCCAGACGAAGGACGTACGCGACGCCGAGTGGTGCGTCGCCGGGGCCCCAGCCGATCTGCGCGACCGCCGCTGCGAGATCACCGGTCCGGTCGACCGCAAGATGATGATCAACGCGCTCAACTCGGGCGCCCGCGTCTTCATGGCCGACTACGAGGACGCGTGCTCGCCGAGGTGGGAGAACGTCGTCGAGGGGCAGCGGAACGTAGCCGATGCCGTGCGCCGCGAGATCTCGCTCGAGACCCCGGACAAGACGTACAGCCTCAACGACGAGATCGCCACGCTCCTCATCCGGCCGCGCGGCTGGCACCTGCCAGAGCGGCACGCGCGCGTCGACGGCGAGCCGGTCTCGGCGTCGCTGTTCGATTTCGGCCTGCACATGGCATGCAACGCGCGCGAGCAGCTCGACCGCGGCAGCGGCCCGTACTTCTACCTCCCGAAGCTCGAGTCGCACCTCGAAGCGCGCCTCTGGGCCGACGCGTTCGCGCTGGCGGAGGAGGAGCTCGACCTGCCGTCCGGCTCGATCCGCTGCACCGTCCTGATCGAGACGATCCTCGCGGCCTTCGAGATGGAGGAGATCCTCTACGAGCTCCGTGACTGGGGCTGCGCGCTCAACGCCGGCCGCTGGGACTACATCTTCAGCGCGATCAAGAAGTTTCGGGCGCGCGACTGGGTGCTGCCCGACCGCGTGCAGGTGACGATGACAGTGCCGTTCATGCGGGCGTACACCGAGCTGCTCGTCCGCTCGTGCCACCGCCGCGGCGCGCACGCGATCGGCGGTATGGCGGCGTTCATCCCGTCCCGCAAGGATCCCGAGGCGAACGAGATCGCGCTGACGAAGGTGCGAGAGGACAAGGAGCGCGAGTCGGGCGACGGTTTCGACGGCTCCTGGGTCGCGCACCCCGATCTTGTGCCGGTCTGCACCGAGGTGTTCGACGGCGCGCTCGGCGAGCGGCCGAACCAGCTCGAGCGGCTGCGCGAGGATGTCGTGCCCGACGAGGCGGCGCTCCTCTCCATTCCGGACACGCCGGGTGAGATCACCGACCAAGGCATGCGCACGAACGTCTCGGTCGGCGTCCGCTACCTCGACTCCTGGCTGCAGGGGATCGGCGCGGCGGCGATCGACAATCTGATGGAGGACGCCGCGACTGCCGAGATCTCGCGCTCCCAGATCTGGCAGTGGGTGCGCCAGGGGCGCGTCGACGAGCAGCGCGTCCGCCACGAGATCGAGCACGTGGACGCCGGCGAGGAGGCGAAGCAACTCTTCGCCGCGGTGGCGCTCTCGGAGGAGCTCGAGGACTTCCTGACCCTGCCCGCCTACGAACACCTCGACTGAGGAGGGACGAGATGAGCGAGACCGTGATCACCACCGAGCAGGAGCGAACCGAGCTACCGGCGGCGGACGCGCCCTGCACGGCCGAGCTCGCCGAGTGCACGTGCCCGGACTTCTGCGAGCGCGATCACGACAACGAGTAGCTCGGCGACGGCGGGGTCGCCGCACGCCTCTTTCCCCCCGGTCGGGCCCACCCCCGCCCAGGGTGGGGTTGTTTCCCGCCGCCCTCGGAATCGACGCTAACGGTCACTTCGCGTCGAGGGCCTGCCGTCTTCGTGCCAAAGGAACGACCGGCTTCACAGCTCCTCCGGCGTACACTCGGCGCATGAGCCTCGACACCACGAAGGCCGACGACATCGCCCTCGTGATCGAGGAGGCGATCGTCTCCGGCGAGCTCGAGCCGGGCACCGTGCTGCGACAGGAGCAGCTGTCGGAGCAGTTCAACGTCTCGCGCACGCCGATCCGCGAGGCGCTCCGCAGGCTCGCCGCGCTCGGGCTCGTCTCCTTCGTCCCGAACCGCGGCGTCCGCGTGCGGACGATCTCGCGCGAGGAGTTGCACGAGGCGTTCATGGTGCGCGCCGAGCTCGAGGCGCTCGCGACCGAGGTGGCCGCGGCGAAGATCACGCCCGAGGATCTCGAGGAGCTCGAGGCCGCCGAGCAGCACTTCGCCCGGATCTCGAAAGACCTGCGCGCGCGCGATCCCGGCGAGCCCCGCCGCTCGATCATGGGCGACTGGGTGCGCGCGAACCATGCGTTCCACGACGTCATCTACCGCGTCGCCGACCTCCCGCTCGTCGAGCAACTCGCGAAGAGCTCGCGCCGAACCTTCTCCGGGCCGGCCGTCTGGGCGCCCGGCGACCACTCCATCGACGGCCTCTACGCGAAGAACGCCGAGCAGCACCGTGCGATCCGCCAGGCGCTCGCGGCAGGCAGCGGCGAGGGCGCGCGGGCGCTCGCCCGCGAGCACGTCCTCTCCTCGTTCCACATGCTCGAGGCGGTGCTGGAGCAGGTCGGCGGCACCTGGCCGCAGCCGAAACGCGCTGCCGTTAAGGTCTCCTCATAGTCGCTGCCTGACCACATCTCGCGCATGGATCCGCTCTACAAACCGCAGGGCGTCGAGCAGCGCTGGCAGCAGACCTGGGAGGAGGAGGGCCTCTACGGGGCCGACCCCGACGCGCCCGGCGAGACGTTCGTCGTCATGCATCCGCCGCCGAACATCTCCGGCTCGCTGTCTCTCGGCCACTGCTTGCAGCTCTCGCTCGAGGACACACTCGTGCGCTGGCACCGGATGCGCGGCTTCAACACGCTCTTCCAGCCGGGCTACGACCACGCCGGCATCTCGACCTGGGCGGCGATCGGCCGCACGCTCGCGGAGGAAGGCCGGAACCAGCGCGACCTCGGGCGCGAGGGGTTCGACGCCTACGTCCAGGAGTGGCTCGAGCGCTACGGCGGCACGATCATGAGCCAGTTCCGGCAGCTCGGCGCCTCGCTCGACTACCGGCGCACGCGCTTCACGATGGACGAGGGCTACTACCGGGCGGTCATGCGCTGGTTCGTGCACCTCTACGAGCGCGGCTTCGTCTACCGCGCGAATCGGATCGTCAACTGGTGCCCGCTCGACCAGACGGCGCTCTCGGACCTCGAGGTCGAGCACGAGGACGAGGATGACACGCTCTCATACGTTCGCTATCCGCTTGCTGATGGCTCCGGCGCAATCACGATCGCGACGGTGCGGCCGGCGACGATCCTCGCGGACGTCGCGGTCGCCGTCCATCCCGACGACGAGCGCTACCGCGAGTTCGTCGGCAGGGAAGTGGTCGTGCCCTTCGTCGAGCGCCTGGTGCCCGTCATCGCCGACGAGCGCGTCGAGCGCGAGTTCGGCACGGGTGCGCTCAAGATCACCCCAGGCCATGACCCGACGGACTTCGAGATCGGCCGCGACCACGGTCTCGCGGAGCTGACCGTGATTGGGCCGGACGGGCTGATGAGCGACGCCGCCGGTGAGCTCGCCGGGCTCACGCAGGAGGAGGCCGGCAGGCGCGTGCTCGACTGGGCCTCCGAGCGCGGGCAGCTCGAAAAGCGCGAGCACTATCGCCACTCGGTCGGCCACTGCGAGCGCTGTCACAGCCGCGTCGAGCCGCTCGTCATGCCGCAGTGGTGGCTGGCGATGGAGGAGCTCGCCGCGCCCGCGATCGCCTCGGTGAAGGAGGGGCGCGTCCGTTTCACGCCCGAGCGCTTCGCGCGCGTCTACCTCGATTGGATGGAGAACGTCCGCGACTGGTGCATCTCGCGCCAGATCTGGTGGGGCCAGCGGATTCCCGTCTGGTACTGCCCCGATGGTCACGTCACGGTCGCGGAGACCGAGCCTGCCGCCTGCGGCGATTGCGGATCCGCCGAGTTGAGGCAGGAGGAGGACGTGCTCGACACGTGGTTCTCGTCGGCCCTCTATCCCTTTGCGACGCTCGGCTGGCCCGACGAGACGCCCGAGCTCGCGCGCTACTACCCAGGCAGCGTCGTCACTACCGCGCGCGAGATCATCTTTCTCTGGATTGCCCGGATGATCTTCTCCGGCCTCGAGCTGATCGGTCTGGATCCGTACTCGGACGTCCTCATCCATTCGACGCTGCTCAACCCCGAGGGCAAGCGGATGTCGCGTACGTACGGCACAGCCATCGATCCCGAAGAGGCGCTCGGGCCGTACGGCGCCGACGCGACGCGGTACGGGCTGCTCAAGGTGACCTCGAGCCAGGACCCGCGCTTCTCGTTCGGCACGATCGAGGAGGGGCGCAAGCTGGCGAACAAGCTCTGGAACGCGAGCCGGCTCCTCCTGATGGCCGGCGCCGCGGAGGCCGAGGCCCGGCCGTCGTCGGTGGAGGAGCGCTGGATCCTCGCGCGGATCGACGCGACACGCGCCGAGTTCGAGGCGGATCTTGCCGCCTTCGACTTCGCGCACGCCGTCCAGCGGCTCTACCGCCTCACGTTCGACGACTTCTGCGACTGGTACCTCGAGTCGATCAAGCCGCGCCTGGCCGAGGAGGATGTGCGCGCGACGGCGTTTGCGGCGCTCGAGCGGCTCCTCAAGCTGCTCCACCCGGTGATGCCGCATGTGACCGAGGAGATCTGGACGAATCTGCCGGCCCGCGAGACGCGGCTGATCGTCGCGCCGTGGCCCGAGCCGCAGGCCGAGTTCGCGGCCGACCTGCACGCGCTCGACGAGGCGCAGACGGCGGCGCGCCTCTACCGGCGCAGCGGCGTCCGGATCGAGCTCGGCGGCGACTCGCTGCGGATCTTCGAAGCGGTCGTCCGCCCGTCCGGCGACGGCCAGGGCGACGTCGAAGCCGAGCGCGGCCGGCTGCGCAAGGAGGTGGAGCGCAGCGAGCGGATGCTCGCGAACGAGAAGTTCGTCGCCAACGCCGCGCCCGAAGTCGTCGAGGGCGAGCGACAGAAGCTCGAGCAATACCGTGCCGAGCTCGACGCGCTGGGTTGAGTCCCTCTCGCCGTGGCCGGAGGACGGCTTCGGTACCGAGCGGATGCGCGCTCTGCTGCGCGAGCTCGGCGACCCGCAAGAGCGGTTCCCGGCGATTCACGTGGTCGGGACGAACGGCAAGTCGACGACGACGCGGCTGACCGAGGCGCTCCTGCTCGACGCCGGGCTCTCGGTCGGCTCCTACCTCTCGCCCCACGTGGGCAGCTGGGGCGAGCGGATCCGGATCGGCGGCCGGGAGGCGGACTTCGAGGCTGCGGTGTCGGCCGTGCGGCCGGCTGCCGAGGCGCTCGGGACAACGCAGTTCGAGGTGCTCACGGCGGCGGCCCTGACAGCGTTCGCGGCCGCCGGGGTCGACGTCGGCGTCGTCGAGGCGGGTCTGGGCGGGCGGCACGACGCCACCAACGTCCTCCGGACGCGAGTCGTCGTCCTCACGAGCGTCGCACTCGACCACATGGAGGTGCTCGGCGACACGCGCGAGGCGATCGCGGCCGAGAAGCTCGCGGTCGTGCAGCCCGGCTGTACCGTCGTGCTCGCCGAGGAGGAGTGGCACGGGGTCGCAGAGGAGAACGGCGCGGCCGAGGTCGTCGTCACCGCTCGCAGCAACCTCGCGCTCGCCGTCACGGCTGCGGAGTCCTTCCTCGGCCGATCGGTCGACCCGCACGCCGCGGACCGGGTCGAGCTGCCGGGCCGCCTCGAGCGGCGCGGCGAGAGCCCGCTCGAGATCTGGGACGGAGCCCACAACCTCGCCGGCCTCGGCTGGCTGTTGCCGCGGCTACCCGCGGCTGCCGGCTGGACCGTGGTCTGCTCGATCCTCCGCGACAAGCGGCCCGGGATGATGCTCGAGGCGCTCTCGGTCCTGGGCCCGAGGCTCGTCGCGACGGAGAGCACCAGCGGTCGCGCGGTGCCTACCGCCGAGCTCGCCGCGCTCGGCTCGGCGCACTTCGACGAGGTGGCGGCTGAGCCCGACCCGGCGACTGCCCGCGCCCGCGCGCTCGAGCTCGCGGGCCCCGGCGGGGCGGTGCTCGTCACGGGCTCCCTGTACCTTCTGGCGGATCTCAGTGCCGCCAACCGCGACCACCTATAACGCCGGCGAGAAGCTCTCGATGTTCGTCCTCGCCGCCCTCGTCCTCGTCGCCGCGATCGGTTCAGCCTTCGCCGCGGGCTGGGTTATCGGCAGGATGCTGCTGTGACGCTCGCGAGCTTCCTCAGCACGGGCACCCAGCACGCGATTCTCAACGGGCTCGCCTTCTTCGCCTTCGTGCTCTGGCTCTGCCTCGGCTTCTGGACGTACAAGGACGCGAAGCGCCGGATCGAGGACCCGTTGCTGATCGGGATGTCGGTGGTTCTCGCGCTCGTGATCCCGTATCTCGGGCCGTTCGTGTACATGCTCTTCCGGCCGCCCGAGTACCTCGACGACGTGCGCGAGCGCGAGCTGGAGATCAAGGCGATGGAGGAGCGAATCGCCGCGGTCGACCAGCGCTGTCCGGTCTGCCACGCCGAAGTCGACGAGAGCTATCTCGTCTGCCCGGTGTGCACGACGAAGCTGAAGCAGGCGTGCGTGAGCTGCGGCTCGCCGCTCGAACCCATCTGGCAGGTTTGCCCCTACTGTGAGACGCCGATCGAGCCCGCCGTGCCGGGGACGCCACCGGCGCTCGGGACGCGGCGCGCGCGGCGCAGCAGCAGCGTAAGCAGACGCTGACCGTGGCCGCCGAGCGCAGCCTGATCCTGATCAAGCCCGACGCCGTGCGGCGGCGGCTCGCCGGCGAGATCCTCGGCCGGATCGAGGCGCGCGGCTTCGAGATCAGCGAGGCGAGACTCGTAACCGCGACCCGGGAGCTCGGGGAGGAGCACTACGCCGAGCACCGCGAGAAGCCGTTCTTCGGCGAGCTCGTCGAGTTCATCACCTCGGGGCCGACCTGGGCACTCGTCGTCGAGGGCGAAGAGGCGATCGCGACGATGCGCGCGACGATCGGCGCGACCGATCCCGCGAACGCGGCGCCGGGGACGATCAGGGGCGACCTCGCCTCCTCGATGCCCGACAACCTCGTGCACGGCTCCGACTCCCCCGAGTCGGCGCAGCGCGAGATCGCGCTCTGGTTCGGTGGCTGACCCGACCGTCGCGGCCTGGACGCGGGAGAACGCTGAGTACACGGACGGGCGTGCCGAGCAGGCATGGGCGGCCGACGAGATCACCTACGGCATCTGGAACGTCCCCGAGCGCGACCTGCAGGCTCTTCCCGATCTCGCAGGCAAGGACGTCGTCGAGCTCGGCTGCGGCACCGCCTACTTCGGCGCCTGGCTGAAGAAAGCGGGCGCGGCCCGCGTCGTCGGCGTCGATCCCACGCCGGCGCAGCTCGAGACCGCGCGCCGTTGCAACGAGAAGTTCGGCTTGGGGCTCGAGTTCGTCGAGGCGTTCGGGGAGGACGTCCCGCTCCCTGACGACTCCTTCGACCTCGTCGTCTCGGAGTACGGCGCCTCGATCTGGGCCGACCCCTACAAGTGGATTCCGGAGGCGGCGCGCCTGTTACGGTCCGGCGGCGAGCTCGTCTTTCTCCGCAACTCGACGCTCGTCATCCTCTGCTCACCCGACGACGAGGACGCAGCGGCCGTCGAGACGCTGGAGCGGCCGCAGTTCGGAATGCATCGGTTCCAATGGTCCGAGGGGGGCGGGATCGAGTACCACCTCTCGCACGGAGACTGGATCCGGCTTCTGCGCGCAAGCGGCTTCGAGCTCCTCGATCTGATCGAGATCCAGGCGCCCGCCGACGCCGTGACGCACGAGCACTACGCCTACGTGACCGCGGACTGGGCGCGCAAGTGGCCCGCAGAGGAGATATGGCGAGCGCGCCTGCAACGCCCCTCCTCCTAGCCTCGACCTCGCCACGCCGGCGAGAGATCCTGGAGCAGCTCCGCATCCCGTTCGACGCCGTCGCGCCGGACTACGACGAGACGGAGGAGGATCCGGTCGCGCACGCGATAGGCAAGGCGCGGTCGGTGCTCGCTCGGGCCGACGGCCGCCCGGTGCTCGGCTGCGATACCGAGGTGGTCTGCGCCGGTCGCGTCTACGGCAAGCCCGACGGGCCGGAGGCGGCCGAGGAGATGCTCGAGAGCCTCAGCGGCCGGACGCATGAGGTCGTGGCCGGCCTGGCCTTGATCACGCCGGCCTGGGAGGAGCTGCACAGCGAGGTGACCCGCGTCTCCGTTCGGGAGCTGACGCCGCGCGACATCGCGTGGTACGTGGCGAGCGGGGAATGGGAGGGACGCGCCGGCGGCTACGCGATCCAGGGTCAGGGCGCCGCGCTCGTCGAGCGGATCGAGGGCGACTACCTCAACGTCGTCGGCCTGCCGGTCTCGCTGCTCGTCCGCCTCCTCGCGGAGCGTTTCCCCGGGACGTACGGGTTCGGATGAGCGAGAGCGCGGTCACGGCGGCGGTCGAGGTGGCCAAGGGCCACGGTCTGCGCAGCGACGACCCGGTCGTCCTCCGCGACGCCTGGCACGTCCTCGTGCACCTCCGGCCGCAGCCGCTCGTCGCCCGCATCTCCAGCGGCCGGCCTTACCCGCAGGGCCCGCCCGAGGAGGACGTGGTCCGCGAGTTGGCGGTCGCATCCCACGCGGCCCGGGCGCGGGCTCCGGTCGTGCCGCCGTCCGACCTGCTCGACCCGGGCCCGCACCGGCACGGCGGCCACATCGTCACCTTCTGGCAGTACGTCGAGCCGAAGCGCGAGGTCGAGCCGGTGGCTGCCGGCGAGGGGCTGCGCGCGATTCACGAGGCGCTGGCGGACTACGAGGGAGAGCTGCCCTCCCTGCACACCGACGACCTCGACAGGATCACCGCGAGCCTCGAGCCGTCCGCCGACGTCGAGCTGCTGCGCGAGCTCGGCCTGCGGCAGCCGGCCGGCTCCACGCAGGCGCTCCACGGCGACGCGCACCTCGCGAACTGCCTGCCGGGGCCGCTCTGGCACGACTTCGAGACCGCGTGCCGCGGGCCGCGCGAGCTCGACCTCGCGGCGCTCGCACTTTCGGCACGGGTGCGCGCGGATGACGCATCCCGCATCGCGCTCGAGGCGTACGGCGATCACGACGCGAGCCTGCTCGAGGAGTGCCTCCCGGTCTACGCGGCCTGGGTCTACGCCTCGTTCATGATCGCGCTTCCTCGCCGCCCGGAGCTCGGGCCGGTGCTCGACGAGCGGCTCGGCTGGCTGCGCGCGAACTACACCTGAGAGCGACTCAGCCGGTGGAGCCGGACCCGCCGGTCAAGCCGCCGGCGCACTTGTCGAGCCCGAGCGCGGTCGCATTGTCCGCTGCGACCCTGATCTCCTGCACGAACGGGCGGACGAGGGTCTGGTAGCGCGCGGTCGTACGCGAGTCGGAAGGGTGCGCTTGCATCTGGCGCGTGAGAAAGATCAGAAGCGGCTCCTTCTCCCTGAAGAAGGCGACGCTGCGCTTGAAGCTGCGCACGAAGGCCCGGTAGTGAGCCTCGTCGGCTGCGGGCGGATTCAGGCGAGCCAGGTCGCTCACAGCCGAATCGAGCCGGGCGAGATTGCGATCGATCCCGGCCTTCGTCGTCGCGCCGAGGTCGGGCTGCTCCTTGCGGTTGAGGTCGGCGCAAATGCCGTTCGCCCGTCTCTGGAGCTCGGCCCTGGACAGGCGATCGCCGTCGCCGCTACCGCCGCCACAGCCCGTCGCGAGCAGGACGGCTCCGGAACAGATGAGAAGCAAAACCCAACGAGACATCGATACACACGTAAGCAGACGATCCGACGGGCCGGCGGAGAGGAGAATCGGGGTGCCCAGATTCGAACTGGGGACCTCTCCGACCCGAACGGAGCGCGCTACCAGGCTGCGCCACACCCCGAAACCGGGCCATAGGGTAGCGAGCGATGCTCCGCGCGGTCCTCTTCGACGTCGACTTCACGCTCGCGCGGCCGGGACCGGAGCTCGGGCCGGAGGGCTACGTCCGCGCCGGCGAGCGCCATGGGCTGCTGCTGGAGCCGACTCGCTACGAGGCCGCCCGGGATGCGGCCCTCGTCGACCTGCGTCGCCATCCCGAGCTCGAGCACGACGACGAGATCTGGTTCCGCTTCACCGAGCGCATCGTCCGGGGCATGGGCGGCGACGCCGACTCGGCGTACGCCTGCGCAGTCGAGATCACGCGCGCCTGGGAGCGGCACGAGAACTTCGAGCTCTACGACGACGTGCAGGACACGCTCGCAGCGGTCCGCTCCGCCGGGCTCCACATCGGGCTCGTCTCGAACTCGGCACGCGACGTGGGCGAGTTCGCCCGCCACCACGGGCTAGACGTCGACGCGGGGATCAGCTCCTTCCACCACGGCCGCACGAAGCCGCACGCGTCGATCTTCCGCGCGGTCCTCGAGCTCCTCGATGCCGAGCCGGCCGAAGCACTCATGGTCGGCGACACGATCGCCGACGACATCGAGGGCGCGCTGGCGCTCGGCATGCGCGCGATCCTGCTCGACCGCAAGGGTGTGAACGCCGACTTCGAGCCGCGAATCGAGTCGCTGAACGAACTCCTCGCCCGGCTCGGAATACGCCGCACGCCGATCTAGAGGCGTAATCTTTCCCGTATGCCCACCTGGGTCGTCTGGGCCGTCGTCACCGTCCTGCTCGCGCTCGGTGAGATCTTCACGCCGGGGCTCTTCTTCCTCGGCCCGATCGCGCTCGCCGCCCTCGCCTCGACGGTGGTCGCGGCCGTGGGCGGGCCAGTCTGGCTGCAGGTGGTGGTCTTCGGCGCGGGCTCGTTCGCGGCGGTCGGCCTCCTGCGGCCGATCGCGCGCAAGCACCTCACGATGCCGCACGCGATCAGAACCGGCACCGCCGCACTCGAGGGCGCGAAAGCGATCGTTCTCCAACCCGTCACCAGCCGCGGCGGGCGGGTCAAGATCGGAGGAGAGGAGTGGAGCGCCCGCTCCTACATGCCCGGCGAGGAATTCGACGTCGGCACGGAGGTCGAGGTCGTCCAGATCCAGGGCGCCACAGCCCTGGTCTACAGATAGAAACACTTAAGGAGCTGAAACCCGCCCATGGTTGCCGTGATCGTCATCATCATCGTCGCCGTCGTCGTCTTCGCCACGCTGGCGCGGACGATCCGCATCGTCCCGCAGGCCCGCGCAGGCGTCGTCGAGCGGCTCGGCCGTTACTCGCGAACGCTTTCGCCCGGGGTCGCCCTTTGCGTCCCGTTCATCGACCGCGTGAAGCCGCTGCTCGACCTGCGCGAGCAGGTCGTCTCCTTCCAGCCACAGCCCGTGATCACCGAGGACAACCTCGTGGTGAGCATCGACTCCGTCCTCTACTTCCAGGTCACCGACCCGAAGGCCGCGACGTACGAGATCGCCAACTACGTCCAGGGCATCGAGCAGCTCACCGTCACGACGCTGCGCAACGTGATCGGGACGATGACGCTCGAGAAGACGCTCACGTCGAGGGACGAGATCAACGCCCAGCTCCGCGGTGTGCTCGACGAGGCCACCGGCAAGTGGGGGATCCGGGTCAACCGCGTCGAGCTGAAGGCGATCGACCCGCCGACCTCGATCCAGGACGCGATGGAGAAGCAGATGCGCGCCGACCGCGACAAGCGCGCCGCGATCCTCCAGGCGGAGGGCGCTCGGCAGTCGTCGATCCTCCAGGCGGAGGGCGAGAAGCAGTCCGCGATCCTCAAGGCCGAGGGCAAGAAGCAGGCCACGATGCTCGAGGCCGAAGGTCAGGCGAAGGCGATCGAGACCGTCTTCAACGCGATTCACGAGGGCAAGCCGGACGCCGAGCTGCTCGCGTACCAGTACCTCCAGACGCTGCCGCAGATCGCGCAGGGCGAGTCGAACAAGATCTGGATCATCCCCAGCGAGCTGCAGTCGGCGGTCGGGAAGGTTGCCGGCGCGGTCAAGGACATCGCCGGGTCACAGCCGCCCGCTGTGACGGACGGGCAGAAGCCGGAGTAGGCTCTCGCGGCCTTGGTCGAAAAGACCTCTGCGGTAGAGGACAAGCGGCAGCAGCTCCTGTGGGCCGCCGTGCGCGTGTTCGCGCGCAAGGGGTTCCACGCGAGCCGGGTCGGCGACATCGCCGAGGAAGCCGGCGTCGCCCACGGGCTGCTCTACCACTACTTCAAGTCGAAGGACCAGGTCCTCGAGGCGGTCTTCCACGAGAACTGGAGCGTCCTCCTCGCCCGGATCGAGAGCGTCGAGGAGACCGACGAGCCGGCGGCGGACCAGATCCGGCATATCGCGGCCATCGTCCTCCGCACCTGGCTCCACCTCCCGGAGGTCGTGCGCGTCGTGATCCAGGAGTTCGGTCGCAGCCCCGAGCTCGCCGAGCGGCTCGGCGAGCTCACCCGGCCGATCGACGTGCTCCAGCGCGTGATCGCGCGCGGCATCGAGCGCGGCGAGTTCCGCAAGGACGTCGACCCGAGCTTCGCCGCCACGGTGGTCTACGGCTCGATCGACGAGTTGCTGACGGCGTGGGTGCTCGGACGCCTGCCGTCCGACGAGGACGCGGTCGCCAGGGCCGAGCAGACCCTGGTCGAGATCACCCTGGGCGGGCTGCAGAAGTCGTAGCGACGAGCTCCGCGAAGCGCGCGGCGCCGACGTTCCCGCCCGAGAGGACGACGCCGACCGAGCGGCCGCGTGCGTCGATCTTCCCGTTCAGGAGCGCCGCGATCCCGACTGCGCCGCTCGGCTCGGCGACGATCTTCAGGCGGTCGAAGAGGAAGACCATGGCCTCGACGATCTCGTCGTCGGTCACGGTGACGACCTCGTCCACGAGCCTGGCGTTCACCTCGAACGTGAGCTCGCCGGGCTCGGTCGCCTGCAGCCCGTCCGCGATGGTGGGTGGGACGTCGATGCGGACGCGCTCGCCGGCGGCGAGCGAGCGGCGCGTGTCGTCGCCGGCCGCGGGCTCGACTCCCACCAGGCGGATCCCGGGTCGCCGCGCTTTCGCAACCGTGGCGCAGCCGGCCATCAGGCCGCCGCCGCTCATCGGGACGAGCAGCACGTCGAGCTCGGGCTCGTCCTCGAGCAGCTCGAGCGCAACCGTTCCCTGGCCGGCCATCACGAGCGGGTCGTCGTAGGGCCTCACGAGCTCGAGTCCGCGCTCTGCGGCGAGCCGGGCTCCGATCTGCTCGCGGCTCTCCGTCCAGCGGTCGTACGGCACGACTTCGGCGCCGTAGCCGCGGGTCGCGTCGAGCTTCGCCGCCGGCGCATCCTCGGGCATCACGATCGTCGCGCGCGAGCCGAGGAGCGCCGCGGCGATGGCGACCGCCTGCGCGTGGTTCCCGGACGAGTACGCGAGGACACCACGTCGCAGCGCGTCCTCGTCCAGGGAGGAGATCTTGTTGAACGCGCCGCGGAACTTGAACGCGCCGCCGCGCTGAACGTTCTCCGCCTTCACGTGGACGTGCGCGCCGGCCCGCTCGTTCAGCGTCCGGGAGGTGAGAACCGGCGTGCGATGAGCGACGCCGGCGAGCCGCTGCGCCGCGCGCTCGACGTCTGCGAGCTCGAGGCTCATCGGCAGGGGGACGTGCCGCGACCGAAGAGGCCGAAACCCCACAGCCGGCCCTCGAGGAGGTAGTACGCCGTGCGGGCGCTTCCGGAGTCGTGCACGAGCGCGTCGTAGTCGCCGCACCTGATCGTGCGCGACGCGCCCGTGAGCCGGTGCACGGCGAGGACCGAGGTGCCGAACCCGAGCTTGTGCGGCCCGTGCCAGCCCGCCGGCCGCCAGAGCGTGTAGACGCCGGAGACGCGGCTCTGCGCGAACTCGACAGCGAGACCGTGCCGGTCGAACGACCCGAAGGTGAAGTACCACGTTCGGCGCCGGCAGTCGCGGCAGGTCCCGTAGAACGTACCGAGTGCCGCGCGGACGGCTCGCGGCGACTCTCCGAGCCGGATGCCGCCGAGCGACCGGCCCGGTACGAGGACGCCGCGCTTCGGGAGGCCTGCGGCTGCGGGAACCGCGAGCGCGAGTGCGGTCACCGCGGTGACGACAAGGCTCTGCCTCATATGCTCGCAGTATGTCTCTCTGGGACTCCGTCTCCGACCTCGAGCTGCGGCTCGACCACTACGAGCTGGAGCGCCGCGAATCGGTGACCCCCTCGGGCTGGACGCGCGTCACCACGACGGTCGTCTTCACGGGGGAGGACGAGACCGGGCAGGGGGAGGACGTCACCTACGAGTCGGAGCTGCACGACGACGTGCCGGACGAGCTCATGCTCGCGGGGACATGGAGCCTCGAGGACTTCTCCTACCGGCTCAACGAGTTCGAGGAGCTGGGCGAGGGCTACCGCCGCTGGGCCTTCGAGAGTGCCGCGCTCGACCTCGCGCTTCGGCAGTCCGAGACCGGTCTCGGCGAGGCGCTCGGGCGGCACGAGCGTCCGGTTCGCTTCGTCGTCTCCACACGCGCCGCGCCCGAGCGGTGGCTCGAGTTCGCGCCCGAGCTCGAGTTCAAGCTCGACGCGGAAACGGACTGGGACCGTGCGCTGCTCGGGCGGTTGCGCGAGCTCGGCCGCGTTCGCGTCGTCGACCTCAAGGCGTACTACCGCGGCACGAGCGTGGATCTCGCGCCCGATCCCGAGCTGTACCGCGCGGTCGCCGAGGAGCTGCCCGACGCGATCATCGAGGACGCCTGGCTCGAGGACGGTCTGCGGGAGGCGGTCGCAGGCGCCGAGGATCGGCTGAGCTTCGACGCTCCGGTGCACTCGCTCAAGGATCTCGACGACCTGCCGCTCGAGCCTCGCTGGCTCAACATCAAGCCGTCCCGCTTCGGGACGGTGCGCGAGCTGCTCGACACGATCGAGGCCTGCGAGGAGCGCGGCATCTCGATGTACGGCGGCGGCCAGTACGAGCTCGGTCCGGGCCGGCTGCACATCCAACGGCTCGCGAGCATCTTCTACCCGGACGGGCCGAACGACGTCGCGCCGCACGAGTACAACGAGGGCGAGCCCCGCGAGGGCCTGCCGCAGAGCCCGCTTCCGGCGGCCACCGGCCCCGGGCTCTCGTAGCTACGACCGGAAGGCGTTCTCGCCCGTCAGCGCCTTGCCGACCGAGAGCGTGTGTACCTCGTGCGTGCCCTCGTACGTGAGCACGGTCTCGAGATTGTTCATGTGGCGGATGACCGGATACTCGAGCGTGATTCCGTTGCCGCCGAGGATCGAGCGCGCCGTGCGTGCCACGTCCAGTGCGCCGCGGACGTTGCCCATCTTCCCCATCGAGACGTGCTCCGGCCGGAGCGTGCCCTCATCCTTCATCCGGCCGAGATGGAGTGCAACGAGGGCGCCGCGATTCACCTCGAGCGCCATCTCCGCGAGCTTCTGCTGCGTGAGCTGGTAGCCGGCGATCGGCTTGCCGAAGACGATCCGTTCCTTCGCGTAGTCGAGCGCGGTCTCGAGGCAGGTCCGCGCCGAGCCGACGACGCCGAACACGATCCCGAAACGCGCCTCGTTGAGGCAGGAGAGCGGCCCGCGCAGGCTCGCGATCTCGGGGAAGCGGTTCTCCTCGGGGACGCGCACGTCGCGGAGCACGAGCTCGGACGTGACCGACGCCCGCAGCGAGAGCTTGTGGTGCATGAGCGGCGCCTCGAAGCCGGCCATGTCCTTCTCGACCAGGAACCCGTTGATCTCGCCGCCCTCGGTGCGAGCCCAGACGACCGCGACGTCCGCGATCGAGCCGTTCGTGATCCACATCTTCGAGCCGTTGAGGATCCAGTCGGCGCCGTCGCGCTTCGCCGTGGTGCGCATCGAGCCGGGATCGGAGCCGGCGTCGGGCTCGGTCAGCCCGAAGCAGCCGATCTTCTCCCCGGCGTGCATCGCGGGGAGCCAGCGCTGCTTCTGCTCCTCGGAGCCCCATTTCCAGATCGCGTACATCGACAGTGAGCCCTGCACCGACACGAGGCTGCGGATGCCTGCGTCGCCCGCCTCGAGCTCCTGGCAGACGAGCCCGTACATGACCGAGCTGGCCTCCGGCAGGCCGTAGCCCTCGAGGTGCATGCCGAAGAGGCCGAGCCGCGCGAGCTCCGGGATCAGCTCCGTGGGGAGCTCGCCGCGCTCGAACCACTCGCCGACGTACGGCTTGACCTGCTCCGTGACGAACTGGCGCACCGTGTCGCGGATCGCGCGCTCCTCGTCGGAGAGCAGGGCGTCGAGGGCGAGGAAGTCGCGCGGGTCGATCTCGGTCTTCTTCGCGGTGGTCGCCACGGGCTCATCGTACGGGTCTATCGGATCTCGGGCCGCGCGAGTACTCTTTGACTGAACAGTCAATCAAAGAGTACGGAGAGCACGATGGTGGCGATCGACGAGAGCACTGCGGCGGGCGTCTCCTTCGCCCTGACCGAGGAGCAGAAGGAGCTGCGCCGGCTCGCGCGCACCTTTGCGGAGCGCGAGATCAGGCCGAACGAGGCGGAGCACGACGTGGAGCAGCGCCATCCGGCGGAGCTCGTGGCCCAGGCGCACTCGCTCGGCCTGATGAACCTGCACGTCCCGGAGGAGTACGGCGGCCCGGGACTCGGCGCCTTCGACGGCCTGCTCGTCGGCGAGGAGCTCTACCGGGGCTGCTCCGGAATCGGCACGTCCATCACCGCCAACGGCCTCGGTGCCGGTCCCGTCCTCCTGTTCGGCTCGTCCGAGCAGAAGGCGCGCTGGCTGCCGCCGCTGATCGAGCAGCCGATTCTCTGCTCGTTCGCCCTCTCCGAGCCGGGAGCGGGCTCCGACGTCGCGGCGTTGCGTTCCACCGCGGTGCGCGAAGGCGACGAATACGTCCTCAACGGCTCGAAGACCTTCATCACGAACGCCGGCCGGGCCGAATGGGCCGTCGTGTTCGCCAAGACGAATCCGGCCGCCGGGCGCCGGGGAATGTCGGCGTTCGTCGTCGAGATGAGCTCGCCGGGGGTCGTGATCGAGAGGCACCTCGAGAAGATGGGCCAGCGCGCGACCGACACCTCGGCTTTCGCGCTCCACGACGTCCGTGTCCCGGCCGAGAACCGCCTGGGCGAGGAGGGCGACGGCTTCAAGATCGCCATGGCGACGCTCGACTTCACGCGGCCGGGTACGGCGATCGGCGCCGTCGGCGTCGCGCAGGCCGCGTACGAGCATGCGCTCGAGTACTCGAAGGAGCGCGTGACCTTCGACCTCCCGATCGCGATGCACCAGGCGGTCGGTTTCATGGTCGCCGACATGGCGACCGAGATCCAGGCTGCGCGGCTCCTCTGCTGGCAGGCCGCGTGGATGCTCGACCAGGGCATGGGCCGCGAGGCGACGCTCTATTCCTCGTTCGCGAAGCGGTTCGCCGCGGACACCGCGATGAAGGTCACGACCGACGCGGTACAGGTGCTCGGCGGCTACGGCTACATCAAGGAGTACCCGGTCGAGAAGCTGATGCGCGACGCGAAGCTGTTCCAGATCTACGAGGGCACGTCGCAGATCCAGCGGCTCGTGATCGCGCGCGAGATCTTCACGCCGAAGAGCTAGCGGCGGAGGCCTCGGCGGCGCGGATCGCGTCGGCGAGCCAGTGGGGAACGCGCGTCGGCCGGAACGTGACGGCGTCGACGCAGGCGTGCTCGGTGAAGCCGTCGGCGAGCAGCTCTTCTCTCCGGACGATCGCGTACTCGTAGCGGAAGCGGGCGCCGCGAGGGCCGACACAGCGGGTGTGGACGACGAGCTCGTCGTCGAACCGGGCCGGGATCCGGTAGCGGCAGAACGACTCGAGGACGAGCGCCTCGATGCCCTCGTCGCGGAGAGCCTGGTAGCCGCCCGCGAACTCGCGCAGGTACTCGACCCGCGCGACCTCGAACCAGACCACGTACGCGGAGTTGTGCGCGACTCCCTGGGCATCGGTGTCGGCGAAGCGAACCCGGATCGGGACCGCGAACGTGAAGCTTTCCATGGCTGTCAGTATCCCGGCAGGCGGGTTGCGGAGTTCGCGGACCCGTCGTGCGGTTCGACCAATGATCCGAACCGGGGTTATCCGGCCAACAGCGAAGCCACATACTCCGAGAGCTCGCGCGGCCCGGATCCCAGCGGAATGTCGACCAGCAGACACTCGGCACCGGATTCGACCAGCCCCGAACGGATTACTTCTTCGCTCTGCGTCAGCGTTTCCGAGGCGCCCGGGAGCCAAGCTCGCGAGAGGGAGCCGCTGGCGGCCAATTGCCAGCGGTGGAGGATGTCGAGGTCGAACTCCAGGGTTGCGGCGGCTGCAACCGCGGCGCGGTCAGGCTCGAGTTGCCGAACCGAGAATGCGTCCGCGTCGACTCGACGTAGGAAGAGGGCCCGCCCGAGCTTCGCCGAGCTCGCTACGCCTGCGTCTCCAAACAGCTCGTAGGCATGGACTCGCCGGCGAACCTGCATCGGCCCTCGCTTCCAGAGCAGGGCATACCACTGGAATCTGTCGACAGGTCCTCGCCCGGTGAAGAGTTGCCGGCGCAACTCATCTTCTCCCTCCAGGCTGTATGCATAGAGCTGCATGCGCCACGGAGAGCGATAGACCGTTCCCGAGTCATCCAGCACCGCCAGATCGTCCGCGAGGAACTGCCACCCATGATGGTGAACCAGCTGGAGCATCAGCGATGTCTTCCCGACTCCGCCCCAAGCGGCAAGTGCGACTGCGTGGCCGTGTCGGGCGATCACGCTTGCGTGAAGCCAGGTCTGGCGGAGAGGCAGTTGAGCAAGCTGGACTGCCGGGATCAACGCTCCGTATACGGCGTCTTTGGCCACCCGGTCGACAGCAGGGAGATAGTTGATGTCTCGGAGCCGGTTGTGCAGGTCCCGGATCGCCGTGCGTGGCTCTTCCTTCGAGGCGATTCGGACGACCCACGGATCCGCGCTCAGTCCGATCCGGATCAGCCGACGCTCGACCACGAACCCAGTACGGCCCACGACGTGCTCCTCGAGATGAACGCCTCCTGCGAGCGCCGGGACGTCGCCGAGCACAAGATGCAATTGACCGCGCCCGGCCCCGTCGCCCGGGGGGAGGTGGGACAACTCGCTCTCGAGATAGCCGGCCGTCGGGGCTTCGCCCTCCAGAGAGACAGTCAGATGTCCGACTTTCCATGTGTCCGGTCTGGCCATGATGTCGTGATAGCTGTCCGCGCGGAGGGACTCGCCCTCCCTTCGATCATGCAAGCTCAGCGTGATGGTGTCACAGGCATGCGCGGTCGCATGAAGCGCGGTCAAGTGGAGCTTGCCCGCTTGATCCGGACGCACGCGCGGTGCGTCGTGCTCACGGGCGCCGGCATCAGCACCGAGTCGGGGATTCCGGATTTCCGCTCGGCAGGTGGGCTCTGGGAGAGGTACGACCCAACGGAAGTCGCGAACATCGACGCGCTGCGCCGTGACCCGCGGCGGGTCTGGGACTTCTACGCGCTCCGCCTCGAAGCGCTCGGCGATGCGGAACCGAACGACGGCCACCGCGCGCTCGCCGAGCTGGAGGAGCAGGGCTGGGTCCGCGCGGTGATCACGCAGAACGTCGACGGTCTGCACCAGCGGGCCGGCTCGCGCGAAGTCGTCGAGGTGCACGGCTCGCTGCGTGAGGCCGAGTGCGTCCACTGCGCCGTCCGCGTGCCGATGGAGGACGCGCTAGCCTCGCTGCCGCTCCCCGCGTGCCCCGAGTGCGGCGAGATCCTCAAGCCGGGCGTCGTGATGTTCGGCGAGCTGCTCCCTGCCGCGGCGATCGAGCGGGCGCAGGCGCTCGCGGCGGAAGCGGATTTCCTCCTGGTGGTCGGCTCGTCGCTCGAGGTGCACCCGATCGCCGCGCTGCCGGGCGAGACGCTAGGAGCCGGCGGCGCGCTCGCGATCGTCAACCGCGGCAGCACGCCGTGGGACTCCCGGGCGGAGCTCGTGCTGGACAGCGGTGCGGGTGAGACGCTGCGCGGCCTGGCGGCCGCTCTCTGTATCGTCGAGACCGACCGATCGAGGAGGAGCGATGGCTGAACAAAAACAGGATCTGCTGGGTCGGCTCGCCGACCTGAGCGAGGGCGCCGTTCAGCGGTTGTCCGAGGCGCCCGGCGCCGACCGCGCCCTCCAGGCGCTGAAGGGGCTCGGCGACAAGGTCGACGAACTGCAGCGCCGCACGCGCGGTTTCGAGGAGCTCGAGCGCCGGCTGGCCGCACTCGAGAAGCGGGTCGACTCGCTGGCGGAGCCGAGGCCGAAGCCTGCGCGCAAGCCGCCGTCAGGTGCGGGTGTGCGGCCGCCGAAGCCCGGCTCGGCGCCCAAGGACCCCTGATCGCTCGACCGTGACGGCACCGGCCGCTGCGGCCGTTGCGAGGAGCAGTCCGCCGACGATGTCCGTCGGAGTGTGGAAGCCCGCGAGCGCGAGCAACACGATCACGGCCACGAGCCAGATCGCGAGCGGGATCCGCAGGCGCGGCCAGGCGGTAGCCAGCGCACCCGCGACGAGCGCGCAACGCAGGGCGTGACCGCTCGGCCAGGAGGCGTCGAAGCCGACGAGGTGCACGCCGTGGCGATGAAGCGGCTGTCGTGTGAGCGTGTGCCGGAACGCCACCTCGACCGCGACGGCCACCAGCCACGCCGCCGTCCAGCAGACGGCCGCCTCGACCCGGCCCCGGGTCCAGAGCCGCCGGGCAGCGACGAGGATGAGCAGGAACGAGACGAGCACCTGTCCGGGAAACGTGACCATCTCCGCCACGCCGGCGCCGACGGGGTGGAACGGCGCGTGGAGGAGCGGGACGATCGACTCGAGCGTGCTCGGCGGCCCCGACGGCGCGCCCGCGAACGGCATCGCATGCTCGACGGCCCAACGGTCGAGCCCCGTCGCGGCTCCCGAGGCGACCAGAGCGGCGAGCGCGACGAACGCCGCGGCGGCGGCCAGCGCGGCGCTACGCAGCAGGCACCCGTAGCCGCAGGGCCGAGGGAACGACGTCGAAGCGCGCCGGCGTCGTCCCGATCGGCTCGCCGTCGACCTCGAGCGGCAGCGGCTCGTCAGCGGTGATCGCCACCCACGGAGACCGCAGGAGCTCCACCTTCGGGTGCGAGAGATAGCGGCCGCTGTAGAGCTTCGGCGCCGTCGTGACGAAGTCGAGCTTGGACACGTCGCCGATCGTCACGACGTCGAACGCTCCGTCGTCCTGCCGCGCGTCGGGGGCGAGCTTCATCCCGCCGCCGTGCCAGTTGCCGTTGGCCACGATCACGTCGTGCATCGGGCCTTCCCGCCGGACGCCTCCCTCGAGTTCGACCACGACCCGTGTGTTCTGCCAGGCGAGGAACTCGCGGGTGAGCGCGTAGAAGAAGGTGACGCGGCCGCCGAGCGCCTTCGTCATGGAGTTGGCACGCCGCGCGACGGCGCCGCTCATTCCGGCCGAGCCGACGTTGGCGAAGAAGTGGCGCCTGCCGCCCTCGAGCTCGACGCGGCCGAGGTCGATCGTGCGCGACCCGGGGGCGAGCGCGACCCGGACTGCGTCGTCGAAGCCGGCCGGGATCCCGTGGGTGCGGCCGAAGTCCTGGCCGGTGCCGCAAGGGAGCACGGCGAGCTCTGCGTCGGTGCCCGCGACGCCATTGACGACTTCGTTCACGGTGCCGTCGCCGCCGATCACGACCAGGAGCGAGCCGTGCGAGTCCCTGGCCGCCTGCGCGAGGTGGCCCGGGAACTCCGACAGGACCTCATCGCCCCGCAGTCCCAGCTCGGCGGCCCGCTGCCGGAGCTCCGGCCAGCGCTTTCCGGTGGCGCCGTTGCCGGAAGCGGGGTTGACGAGAAAGAGAGCGCTAATCGCGGGTGACGGTCATGAGCGCGACGCGCGTCATCCGGTCGACCGCGCCCCGCAGCTCCTCGTCGGTGATCCGCGTGAAGACACCCTCGACGATGATGTCCGAGACGGTGAGGAGGCAGCCTCCGTGGACTCCCTGCACCTTCCCGATGCCGCCGATCGCCGCGACCGTGAACAGCGCGGCGGCCTCCATCTCCACGCCGAGGATGCCGCGGCTCGACCAGCGCTCGTACTGCCCCTCGCTCGGGTTGTAGAAGACGTCGCTCGAGACGATCGGCCCGACGTGCATCGGCTGGCCGAGCTCCTTCGCCGCATGGACGGCCCCGTGGATGAGCTCCCAGGACGCGGTCGGGCAGTGGGGCTCGTTCTGCACGAGGTGGCTCGCGGTCGCGTCTGCCGGCACTGCGGTCAGCGCCACGATCAGGTCGCCGAGCGCGTGGTGCGCCTGTAGCCCGCCGCAGGTGCCGACGCGCATCAGCCGTTTGCAGCCGAGCTGGATCAACTCCTCGAAGACGATGGTTGCGCCGGGACAGCCCATGCCGGTGCCCTGCACCGAGACGCGCTTCCCTTCCCACGTTCCCGTGTAGCCGAGCAGCCCGCGCTCCTCGTTCACCCGGGTCACGTCGTCGAAGTACGTCTCGGCGATGTACTTCGCGCGCAGCGGGTCGCCGGGGAGGAGGACGGCGTCGGCGTAGTCGCCAGGCTCCGCTCGCAGATGAATCGGCACAGCGCGACTCTATCCGGGTGAGAATTCCGGCATGGCCGAGACCGTGTCGCCCGCCCTCGACCAGGTACTCGCCTTCTGCGCGGAGCAGCCGGTCGAGCGTGTGTTCCTCGAGGACATCGCCAGGCGCGGGCTCGGGCGCTTCTCGGCCGTCGCCGGCCCGGGCGGTCGGCTCGAGGCTCTGTGCCACCTGGGGGCCAACATCGTCCCTTCCGGCAGCGGCTGCGCGGACTTCGCCGAGCCGGCGGCGCGAAGCGCGGCGCGGATGGTGATCGGCGAGGAGCGTGCCGTCGGGGAGCTGTGGGACGCCGCGCGGCCCCGGATGCCGCGGCCGCGAGACGATCGGCCGGGGCAGCCCGTCTACGCGCTGCGGGAAGCGCCGGAACCGGGGGAGACCGGGCTGCGCGCGGCGCGCCTGTTCGACCTCGACCTGCTGGTGCCAGCGTGCGCCGAGGCGCACCGCGAGGAGATCGGCGTCGACCCGCTGAAGCGCGACGCGGAAGGGTTCCGCTGGCGCACGCGGCAGCAGATCGAGGAAGGGCGCTCGTGGCTCTGGGTCGAGCGGGGCGTGATCCTCTTCAAAGCCGAGGCTTCGGCCTGGACGCCCGCGGCGGTGCAGCTGCAGCAGGTCTGGGTCGATCCGCAGGCCCGCCGGCGCGGCTATGCCCGCCGCGCGCTGCGCGACCTCTGCCGCCTGCTGCTGGAGCAGGTGCCGGCGGTGTGCCTTTTCGTCCGGCCGGAGAACGACCCGGCGCTGCGCCTCTACGACTCGATCGGGATGACCCGCGAGCTGACGTATCGCAGCCTCGTGTTCTAGGCGGCACAATCGGCGGATGGACGAGTTGCGCGATCGGGTCGAGCGCTTCGTCCGCGAGCACGAGCTGATCCCGGCGGGCGGCGAGGTCACGTGCCTTGTCTCGGGGGGCGCCGACTCGACCTGCCTGTGGCATCTGCTCGGCTCGCTCGGCTACCGCGTCTCGGCGCTCCATGTGAACCACGAGCTGCGCGGCGAGGACTCCGAGGAGGACGCTCGGTTCTGCGCGGACGTCCTCGGCGCGGAGGTCGTCGAGGCAGACGGCCGCGGCTTGACCGAGGCGGAGCTCCGCGAGCAGCGGTACCGAGTAACAGCGCCTCACAAGCTCCGGGCCAGCGGCCACACCGCCTCGGACCAGGTCGAGACGATCCTCTACCGGCTCGTCTCCCGCGGAGCCGCTACCGGTATCGCGCCCAAAGGCGACCACGGGGTCGTCCACCCGCTGCTGCCGCTTTGGCGGGCCGAGACGGAGGCGTACTGCCGCACAGCGGGGCTCGAGTACCGGGTCGACGCCTCCAATGCCGAGACGAAGCGCGGCCTGATCCGCAACGAGATCCTGCCGCTCCTGCGGCGGATCCATCCGGCGGCCGACGAGAACCTCCTGCGCGCGCTCGACCCGCGTGACACGCTCCCGCCTGCACTCGCCGAGCTGCTCGCCGCGCCCGTCGGCTCGAAGCGCGTCGACCTCGGCGGCGGCCTGCAGGCGGTGCGCGAGCACGAGCGCCTCTGGCTCGAGCACGGGCCTGTCGAACTGGCCGGCGAGATCAGGTGGGGCGAGTGGACGATCCGCTCGGAGCTCGAAGGGCTTAGAGTGCGCGGATGGAGGCCCGGCGACCGGTTGGCGGGTAGGAGGCGCAAGATCCAGGACGTGTTCGTCGACGCGAAGGTGCCGCGCTCGGAGCGCGAGGCGTGGCCGCTCGTCGTGCGCGGCGACGAGGTCGTGGCCGTGCCCGGCATCGTCGAGCACCCGGAGGTGCAGGCTGTCCGCGACTGAGCTCGAACGGGCCGTGACCGAGATCCTGATCGAGGAGGAGGACCTCCAGCGGCGGATCACCGAGCTCGGCATGGAGATCTCCGCCGACTACGAGGGCCGCGACCTGCTTCTCGTGGGCGTCCTCAAGGGAGCCGTCTTCTTCCTCGCCGATCTGATGCGGCACCTGACGGTGCCCTGCGAGATCGACTTCATGGCGATCTCGAGCTACGGCGCGTCGACCGACTCCTCGGGCGTGGTACGGATCCTCAAGGACCTCGACATCAACATCGAGGGACGCCACGTGCTCGTCGTCGAGGACATCATCGACTCGGGCCTCACGCTCTCGTATCTCGTGCGGAATCTCGAGGCGCGCGAGCCCGCGAGCCTCGAGGTCTGCGCACTCCTCACGAAGCCCGACCGGCGCGAGATCGACGTGCCGGTGCGGTACACGGGCTTCGAGATCCCGAATCGCTTCGTGATCGGGTACGGTCTCGACTTCGCCGAGCGATACCGAAATCTCCCGTACGTCGGCGTGCTCGACGACTCTCTCGTGCTGACCGGCGCGTAGCCGGGGGTGCCGCCGCCCCGTTACACGGTCGTGCCGCTGGTACCCTCAACCGGGAGATCTCGTGAATCGCTTCTTCCGTAGCGCGCTCTTCCCGCTGGTCATCATCGCGGCCCTCGTCTGGCTGGCGGTGCAGACACTCGGCCAC